>NZ_JBIAFE010000020.1:144481-153889 GCF_042869115.1 Micromonospora sp. NPDC007230
AACAACAACGGCAAGGTCAAGCTCGACGAAAAGACCACCATCACCGACAACGACCCCACCAACTGCGGCGGCACCGTCAAGGACTGCTTCAACTGACCGACGGCTGGCGAAACCTATCCCACACAGCGATCCGGCCCCCTGCCACCTCGGTGGCAGGGGGCCGGATCCGTCGGGTCAGCTCTGCACGAAGACCGCCACGCTGCGCGCCGGGACGGTGAACGTGCCGGTCGCCCCGTCGAAGGAGGCCGTCCGGAGCACCGGGTCGGCCGACGTACGCAGCACCGGGTGCAGCGCCACGTCCGCCCCGCGCAGGCCGGTCACCGTCTGCGTCGCCGCCGCCGGCGTGGCGTTGAAGACCACCGTGACGGACTTCCACGCCCCGCCCAGGCCCCGGGCGTCCAGGGTCATGGTGAGCACGCCCGGGGTCTCCTGCGTACCGGACAGCGGGAAGGCGACCCGCTGCTGCACCTGGTCGGCGGTGGTCAGCCCGAACACCGGCGACGACCGGCGGATCCGGAGCAGCTCGGCATACCGGGCGTCGGCCAGGTCGATCGCCGCGCAGTCCGGCACCAGCTTCGGGTCGGCCAGCAGGGGCTTGGCGTACGGCCACTTGTCCCCGTTGTCCGCCGCCGGCGGGAGGCCCGCGCCGAACCCGTTGCCCTGGGCGCAGTCCCACCGGATCTGGTTGAACCAGTCACCGGAGTTGTACGAGTTGCGGTCCAGCGACTTGGAGCGCAGCCGCTCCGAGCCGGCCGTCACGAAGCCCGTCCCCTGCCCCATCACCACGGTGCTCAGGGCGAGCACCTGCATCCGGGCCCGGTCCGCGGCCGAGGTCCCCTGCGGCAGCTTGTACGCCAGCGCGTCGTACAGGATCTCGTTGTCGTGCGCGTCGACGTACGTGACCGCCTCGCCCGGTGCGGCGGTGTAGCCGGCCGGTGAGCCGTTGTAGTCGACCTGGGCGCCGGTGACCTGCCGCCCGGACGAGTCGGTGAACCGGTAGCCGCGCAGGTTGCCGGCCAGGCCCACCTTGATCAGGTCATGCTGGTGCAGCAGCCGGGCCCGCTGCTCCGCCGCCGAGCCGTTGACGTCGTCACCGTTCGGGTCGGACCACAGGCCGGAGGCGAAGCCCTGGATCCGCGGGTTGCCGTCGAACGGGCCGCCGCCGCGTACCCCGTCCCGGAGCCGGTCGTTGAAGGTGCCGATCCCGGTGCCCGCCATGTTGGCCTGGGTGGCCTGCACGAACCGGGCGTCGCCCGCGACCTCGCCGAAGTTCCAGCCCTCGCCGTACAGCAGGATCTTCTTCCCGTCCACGCCGTCCCTGGCCAGGGTGAGCTGGTCCAGCGCGGCGCGCACGGCCAGGATGTTCGCCTTCGGGTGGTGACCCATCAGGTCGAACCGGAAGCCGTCCACCTTGTACTGCTTGGCCCAGGTGACCAGGGAGTCCACCACAAGCTTGCCCATCATGGCGTGCTCGGGGGCGGTGTTGGCGCAGCAGGTCGAGTTCGCGACCGTACCGTCCTCCAGCAACCGCTGGTAGTAGCCCGGCACCACCTGGTCGAGCACCGACTTCGGATCGGTACCGGCGGCCGAGGTGTGGTTGTAGACGACGTCCATCACCACCCGCAGGCCGGCCCGGTTGATCCCGGCGACCATCTGCCGGAACTCGGTGCTCCGCTGTGCCCCGACCGGGTCGACGGCGTAGCCGCCCTCCGGGACCGTGTAGTGCAGCGGGTCGTACCCCCAGTTGTAGCCGTCGGAGTCGGCGACGGCCGACACGCACTTCTGCTGCTCGTCCGAGTCCGGCGGCAGCGCCGCCAGGTCGCAGCCGGGCTGCCGCTGGTCGGCCCGCTTCTCGGGGATGGTGGCGAAGTCGAACGCCGGCAGCAGGTGCAGGTAGTTCACCCCGGCCTCGGCGAGCCCGGCGAGGTGCTTCATGCCGGCGGTCTTCGGATCGGTGAAGGCGAGGTAGGTGCCGCGCCGCTCGGCCGGCACGGTGGTGTCGGCGATGGAGAAGTCACGGACCGACACCTCCTGGATCTGCGCCTTCGCCGACGGGACCGCGGCCGGCTTGCGCAGCGCCGCCCAGCCGGCCGGGGCCAGCGCCGGGTCGGCCAGATCGACGAGCTGGCTGTGGGTCGAGTCCGGCGCGAGGGCCACCGAGTAGGGGTCCGTCACCGACGCCGTGACCAGCTTCTGCGCCGCCGGCTGCCAGGCCTCCACCCGGTAGCGGTAGTACTTCCCGGTCCAGTCCTTCGTCCCGCGCACCGACCAGACGCCGGTGCGGTCGTCGCGGCTCATCGACACCGTCTTCGGCTCGGCCGTCGGCGAGTCGAAGAGCTGCAACGCGACGGTGCGCGCGGTGGGCGCCCAGACGGCCAGGGTGGGCACCTTGCCGGTGAACGTCGGGCCGAGCTTCGCCTGGGTGGCGGGCCGGTAGACGTCGTCGAGCACGCCCGGGATCTGCACCCCGGTGGCGCCGAGCAGCTTGCCCTCGGCGTCCCGCTCGGTCACCACGAGCTGCCCGCGCAGCGCCGCCGGCACCTTGGCCAGGTCGGCCCGGTCCAGGCTGAAGGTGCGGTAGGACCACAGGTGCGGCCACGCCGCGCGCTGGGCCTCGGTGAGCCCGTTGCGCTCCGCCCGCAACGGCAGCGTGGTGTACGTCCCGGCCAGCTCGCCGTCGCTGATGCTCAGCCCACCGGCCGGGGCGGCGACCAGGGCGTACCGCTTGCCGTCGGTGGGCCCGGTCTGCCAGGCGACGGTGGACCGGTCGATCCACTGCGCCTTCTGCTTGGTGATGTCGAGGTCCTGGGCGGCGCCCGTGCTGGTCGACGGGAGCAGCCGGCCCTTGCTGCCGGCCAGCAGCCAGACCTCGCGCCCGGCGGCGGTGAAGTCGAGCCGCTGGTCCTCGGGCTGGTCCTTCTCGTCGCCGGAGTGCACGATGTAGCTCAGCCCGGTGGCCCCGGCGGCCAGGGGCACCCGGAACACCGCGCCGAAGGAGTCGATCTTCTCCGGCTTCAGCGGGTTGCCCCAGTCGGTCGGGGTGGCCGCGCCGTCCCAGAGGTGCAGGCCCCAGCCGTCGTAGTTGCCGTCCGCCTTGCGCCAGTGGATGACCGCGGTGCCCTGGTCGGCCGGCGGGTCGGGCTCGCCGGTGGCGGCCTGCCGGGTCGGGTACACCGTCGGGTCACCCTGCTTGACCCAGATCTCGCCGGTCTGCGTCACGTCGATGCTGCGGTCCTGGTCGACGTCCTTGGTCCCGTTCTTGTCGACCACGAGGAAGCCGACCGACCTGGCGCCCGGCTTCAGCTTGACCCAGGCGAACCGGCCGAAGGAGTCCTCACCGGCGAACGGCTGCCCCTTGGGCCACTCGGTCTGGTACGCCGGGTCGATGTCGCCCCAGGTGTACAGGCCCCAGTCGGCGTATCCGCCGGCCGGGCGCTGGTAGTGCACCACCGCCCAGTCCCGCGACGCGCTCTGCACGGGGGTGCCGACGACGCCGGTGGACCGGGTGCTGGCGAGGCGGCCCTTGCCGTCGCGGACCACGGCCTTGTACTCGACCTTCGTGCCTCCCGGCAGGCCGGTCAGGTCGTGGTGGACGGTGTACGGCGCCTTGTGCGCGCTGCCCAGCAGGGTCCACTTGCCGCCGGGCACCCGGGCGGCAAAGGTGACGGTCGCCAGGGGGTCGCCGGTGACCTGTGCGGTGACGGCGGCCCGGGTGGCGACCGGCGCGTCGCCGGGCTCGGTGACGGTGACCGCCGGGGCGGCCCCGGCCTGCGGGATCGCGCGGTCGGCCCGGAGCACCACGGCGGACATGGCCGGCACGGTGACACTCAGCTTGCCGTCGGCGCCGGCCGTCGCGGTGGCGGCACCGCCGTAGACGCCGGTGAAGGTGGCACCGGCCGACCAGGTGTCCACGGTGACAGTCTGCGCGCTCGCAGCGTTGTTCACCGCGACGACGTACTCGGTGCGGTCGGCGGGCAGGATCCGGGAGAAGGCGAAGACGCCGGGACCGTCGGCGGCGTACCGGGTGACCTGGATGCCGTCCCGCAGCGCCGGGTGGGCCTGCCGCAGCCGACCCAGCTCGCCGATGGTCCGGTACAGCGGGTGGCCGGTGTCGTGCTGGTCGCCGGCGTGGGTGCGGGTGGTGCCGATCAGGTCGTCGTCGAGGTAGTCCGGCACCTGGCTGGCGAACATGTCCTGCCGGGCGTCCTTGTCCCCGCCGGGGCCGGTGAAGCCCTGCTCGTCGCCGGAGTAGACGACGGGCTGGCCGCGGGTGAGGAACATCAGCTGGTGGGCGAGCTGGTCGCGGCGCAGTTGGCTGGCGTCGTCCCCGCCCGCGGCGGCGACGAAGGAACCGATCCGGCCCATGTCGTGGTTGCCCAGGAAGGTGGTCAGCCGGTTGGCGTCGGTGTCCCGGGCGGCGTAGAGGTCGTCCCGGGCGTACAGGTCGGCGAGCGCCTTGGCCGAGCCGCCGGCGGCGGTGTAGCCGCGTGCGGCCTCCTGGAAGGAGAAGTCCAGGGTGGCCGGCAGGCCGCCCTGGCGCACGTACGTCGACTCGATCTCCTGGTCGGCGCTGTAGACCTCGCCGAACATGAAGAAGTCCGGCTTGCCGGCCTTCTCCGCGGCCCGCTGGATGCCGCGGCTGAACTGCGGCCAGAAGTCGAGGTTGCTGTGCTTGACCGTGTCGAGGCGGAAGCCGTCGACGCCGGCGCGCGTGATCCACTGCGCGTAGATGTCGGTCATCCCCCGCACCACCTCGGGCCGCTCGGTCCAGAGGTCGTCGAGGCCGAAGAAGTCGCCGTACTCGCTGTTCTCGCCGGCGAAGGTGGAGTCGCCCCGGTTGTGGTACATGGTGGGGTCGTTCAGCCACGCCGGAACCTTGACCTTCGCGTCGGCCGCGCTGGCGAAGGTCGGGGTGTACGGGAAGGACTTCTCGTTGACCTGCGGGAAGTCCCGGGTACCGTCGGCGTAGTTGCGGTCCTCGAAGGCCCGCCCCTGCGCGTCCCGGTACGGCGCGGTCTGCTTGTCGACGTAGCCGTACCTGTTCTCGGCGTACCTGATGACGTCCGCCGTGTGGTTGACGATGATGTCGAGGTAGACCTTGATGCCCCGCCGGTGGGCGAGATCGACCAGCCTCGTCAGCTCCTCGTTCGTGCCGAAGTGCGGGTCGACCTGGGTGAAGTCGGTGATCCAGTAGCCGTGGTAGCCGGCGGAGACGTCCGCGCCGGTGCCCTGCACGGGCCGGTTCTTGAAGATCGGGGCCAGCCAGATGGCCGTGGTGCCCAGGCCCTGGATGTAGTCCAGCTTGTCGATGAGCCCCTTGAGGTCACCGCCGTGGTAGAAGCCCTTGTCCTTCGGGTCCAGGCCGGTGGTGAGCCGGTCGCCGGTCAGCCCGCCGGTGTCGTTGCGCTTGTCCCCGTTGGCGAAGCGGTCCGGCAGGACGAAGTAGAACTGCTCGGCCCGGGCGCTGTTGCTGCCGGCCTTGAGCAGCGCCTCGGCGGACGGTTCCTGGCTCCACTGTGGGGCGTTGGCGGCGGCGAGGAGGCCGGGGACGGCAGCGCGGTCGCTGCCGTCGGCGCTCAGCTGGTGAACGGCGACCGGCACGCCGACGAGCGTGAGCACGAGGAGGGAGACCAAGGCGAGCAGCGCCTTGGGGGATATCGGCGGGGGTTTCATCGACGGCCTTTCTCTGGTCGCTGATTCGCCCGCACGCTAGCCCTTGCCGAAACGTTCTGCAATACCTTGCAAACCAAGTCGCAACAAAGCAGCTGTCTTGCGAAACGTGCCCGTTCCCACGATCGGCGTGTCCGGCGGAGGACGCGGCCACGATCGACGGCGCCGTGGCGAGCGGGCTCAGAAACCGGCGCAGCGCGCCCCGTTGGCGGTGCAGCCGTCCGGCCGCGTCGTGGCGACCGGCTCCATCCCAGTCACCGGCGCCACCGCAGTCACCGTCGGGGTGAGCGTGCCCGGCGCCGGCTCCGGCAGCGGGACCGCCGCTACCGGCCGCACCGGCCGATCGGGGTAGGTCCGTCTACTGCCGACCGAGGTCAGCGCGACGACCAGCAGCACCATGACGATCGCGCCGATCCCGACGACGATCCAGGGTGAGGAGGTGATGGCGGCCCCGGGCGACGGGTTCAGCCGATGGTGCAGTCCGCGCCGTTGATCGTGCACCGTTCCGGCCGGTCACCCGTGCCCGTCCGATTGAACTCCAGTCGCACGGTGACGCTCTGCCCCGGCTTTAGCGCCCCGGTGCCGGCCAGCACGAACACTCCGCCGCCGCGGGAACTGGCCGAGACCCCGGAGGCGGATGAGGCCTGGACGCTCTTCACGTTGCCGGCGAAGGACAACTTCACCGTCCAGTCCTGGCCCGCCCCGGACCCGTTCGCGACGGTCAGCCGGGCGGAGAACCCCCGCCGATCGCTGCCGGTGGCCTCGTACCGGGCGGTGACCGCGCCATCGGCCACGAGCGGCGCGGGCTCGGCCAGCTCCGGCGCGGCCCGCGACGGGCTGACGGGCCGGGTCGGGCCGACCGGCCGCGACGGGCTGGGCGACGCCGTCGGCGCGGCGGTGGGTTCGGCGGTGACCGGCGGCGCGGCTGGGTCGTCCGGCGTGGCGGAGGGGCTCTCCACGCCCTGCATCGGCAGGTAGATCGGCGGCGCAGCGGCCGCCGGGACCACCCGGCGCTCCGGGCCCCGCGCCGCGAGCAGGGCGATCACGAGCAGGGTGGCGAGCAGGCCGACGCCGAGCAGCACCACGATCCACGGCACCGACATCAGCAGCCTGGGCGCCGACGGCCCGTCGGACGGTTGACCACGTCCGGCGTTCATCACGTCCCCCCTCGCCGAAGCCGAGCGCCAGCGTAGCCAGCCGTGAGCGGCGGGTGGCAGCGGGCCGCCAGGTTTCGCCCGTCCGGCCACCGGGACGCGGAGAACGGATGACCACCACCCGGCGATCGGCCCGCCACCACGAGGCGTACGCACCGGAGCGCACCGCATGTCGGCCAGGCCGTCCGGACCCGTCGATGGAAGACCGGTCGGCTCGGCCCGGTCCTATGTCGAGGTTTCTGCCGGCCGTCCGTCATGGACCGCTTCACCGAGCCGCATCACGCGGCGACGCGCCACCGGCGGCGCCGCAGCCGGCTGGCCCGCTGCCCGGCAACCGCGGCGGCGGGCCGTCGGTCCAGTGGTCGTCGTCGTGGACCAGCGGCGCGTCGGCGGCTGAGCCGCGGACGGCACCCCCGCCGGCGCGCGTCAGGCGGTACGGATGACGGTGCAGATGGCCGGCCCGTCGTCGGTGGCCCGCAGCAGGTAGCGGTAGCGCTCACCGGGCACCGCCCGCCCCCGGCTGTCCAGGAACTCCCACCGCACCGCCACCTCGGTGAGCAGCGCGGAGACCTGCTGCACGTCCTCGATCTGGGCATTGGCCGCGACCAGTTCCCGCTCCCGATAGTCGGCGGCCGCGCCGACGAAGCTGAGGGTCACCGCGGCCGGGGAGGTGAACGAGAAGCTGTACGTGCCGGCGACCACCAGCCCGGGCAGCGCGTAGCAGCCGGCGATGGCGGACAGGTCGCCGGTGGTCAGCGCCACGCCATACCGGTCGAAGAAGTCGGTCAGCGCGGCGAGATGCGTGGAAGCCGTCACGGGGCTCTCCATTACCGCGCGGCGGCTCCGGCAAACCTGGTCAGCGCGGCGGGATGCGTACCTCGATCTCGGCGCCGAGCTGCGCGCCTCCGGTGAGATCGAGGTCGTCGCCGCTCCAGAACCGACCCGGGTCGTACCAGTTGGGCCGGCGACCGGCGGGCAGCAGCCCCATCGCCTCGTAGGTCACCGCCACCACCTCGGCGCAGTACGCGGTCTCCAGCGCCCGGTCGCGCACCGGCACACCCCCACCCTCCAGCGTGGACGGCCGGCGACGACGCAGGTCGGGCACCCGACCCCGCGCCCACCGCCAGGCGAGCTGGGCGGTGGACGGGAACGGAGTGCCGTCGAGACGCGCCACGGTACGCAGCACCGCCTCCTCCATCGCGGTGTCGGCCGGGGGTTCGAGCTGGCGCAGCCAGGCCCGCTGGCCGTACCGGTTGGCCCAGACGCAGACCGCGTCCCGCAGGTCGTGCAGCTGCACGCCGCGCTGGTGGGTGCCGGTCCACCGGTCCGGCAGCGAACGGCCCAGCTCGGCGTGCCACATCAGCGGCGGCAGGTCGTCCAGGACCAGCGCCATGCCCACGTGGTTGACCGGGCTGTTGGTGGTGAACTGGATGGCGCGGTCCGGCACGCTGCGCCCGCGGAACACCCACACGTCCCCGGTCCGGGTCAGCTCCACCGCCGCATCGAGGCTGATGCTCATAACGGACTACCCTAGGCCGATGCGGCAACGGATGCGGTGGTGGAAGCTGCTCGGACTGGCCGGCCTCGCCGGCGTCGCGGCGACCGGCGTGGTCGTGGCCCGGGCGGAACGGCGGCGCCGGGCGTACACCCCGGAGGAGATCCGGGACCGGCTGCGCGAGCGGCACGCGCAGGCGACGCGGCCGTCCTCCTGACCGACCCGGGGGGTCACTGGTCCGCGCGGCGCACCGCTTCGTCCAGCGCCTCAGGGGTACGACCGACCAGTGCGCTGCCGTCCTCCAGCAGCAGGATCGGGCGCTGGATCAGCTCCGGGTGCGCGACCATCGCGGCGATCCAGCGCGGCTCGGCGTCGTCGTCGCGGGGCCAGTCGGCCATTCCGAGGGCCGCCGCGGCCGGCTCGCCGGTGCGGCAGATGTCCCAGGCCCGGGCGTCCAGCCGGCGCAGCACCTCGGTCAACTCGCCCGCGCTCGGCGGCTCCGCCAGGTACGCCCGCAGCCGGTAGGGCACCCGCGCCTCGTCGAGGGTGGCCCGGGCCGTGGCGCACTTCGAGCAGGACGGGTTGTGCCAGATCTCCATGACCCGACATGATGGCACGCCGCCAACCGGCATCTGCGGTGACCGACGTCCGGCCGCATCCCGAGCAAGACCCGCCCGAAGCACGTGCATGCCTCTCGACCGGGTTCGGCGGAGGTGCGCCGCCTCACCAGCCACGGTCCGCGCCCACACCACTTCGGCTCGGCGCCGGCAACCTGATGAGGCCACGGGGTGGCGAGTCACGAGTGGAACGCCATGGAGGTGACTGGTGGCTCTCGACGGCAATGGCGTTCCACTGAGTGCCGTGCCTGTACCAGCGGGCCGGCATCGACGATCCGCCCAGCTTCCGAGGATGCCGTCTTGCCTGCGCTCATCGGCGGGGTCTGTCCCCGTCCTCGCTTTGCAGCCGGATACGCAGCCTGCCACGTTCTGTGAGGGTTGCGTATGTGGCTGCAGAGCAAAGCAGGGTGCGGGTGGGTCTGGTCCACGGCGGGTTGTGACGGTGGGTGAAGGTCGACCCGTGCGTGTGGCC
>NZ_JBIAFE010000021.1:0-146810 GCF_042869115.1 Micromonospora sp. NPDC007230
GCTGGCGCTACACCGCGTTCGTCACCAACACCGCTGTCGGCGCCTTGCAGTGGCTGGAAGCCCGCCACCGCGCCCACGCCCGCGTCGAAGACCGCGCCGCCCGCCTGGTCCGAGGCCAACGCCGCCGCCGGCTGCGCATCCCATCAACCTGGCCCTGGGCCGAAGAGATCACCGCCGCGTTCACCCGGATCGCGGCGATCCCCGCCCCCGGCTGACCAGCTCAGCCCTGACCCGACGACCGGAGGAACCAAGGAGACCACGCCCACCGCCGCGACAGACGGCCCACCACCATGCCCTCAACTCAAACGCATCGAACAACAGCGATCATGGGCGCGGGGCCACAACCGGCGACCTCAGCCGTGAATGATCGAGGCTAGGGCAGCCCTGGCGACTCGCGCTTGGTCTTGCCGGAGCGACGCTGATTGTTGGTGCTGGCCACTGGAGGCCATTGACCAGCGTCACCATAATGACTGAGTGGCAACCAACCGCTACGGAACGTTCGAATGAGCGTCTCCTGGTCACAGGTCGAGCAGTGGCTCGATGTCGCCCACGACTGGCTGGTCCAGATGGAGCCCGAACCGCTGCGGCAGGCACCTTTGCCAGCGCGGCTGGCGGTGCTTTGGGTGATCATGGCCGTGGCCTCTGGAACGCTGAAGGCAATGCCGAGCGCGCTGGGAGAAGTGGCGGCGATCGGCACGCATCGGCTGGCTCGGCGGGTCGCCACCCATTCCGCGCCGGTGTTCATCGACCTTCTCGCCGCGCTCACCGTGCGCTTGGAGCGGCTGATTCGCCGCTATGGGTTGGACCTGCAGTTCGGCGAGCGGTACGTCACGCCCGAGGACGTGGCCGACAGCGAGCCGTCGTCCGTAGGGAACCTCCCCGCCGGGCCGCCACGGGCAAGTCATCCCGTCGCCAAGATCATCGCCGGTGCATTCCTGGCGCTGCTGATGCTGGCTGAGATTCTCGCGGCGACGCTGCGGTGGATGGCCCGACTCGCGTTTCGCCCGTCCTTCACCAACCTGGTGGCCTGGACGGCGGTGCTGTGGTACTTGGGGTGGTTCGCGCCTCTCGCGGCGTGGGCCGATCGCCTTACCGTCCCGGCCGTTCCGCTCACTCAGGTCATCGCGGTTTTGACGATCGCGGTGCTGGCCTACGCCACGCTAGGGTCTGACCTGCGGGGCCGGTCTGAGATCAACAAAACCGCGTCAGTCGAGATTCGAAAGGTCCTGCTCGCCGCCCAGCAACCGCTTAGCCGAGTGGCCGACACGCTCCGAGAGACACGCACCATCGTCGCTGCTTACACTCGCCAGTTCCCTGACCCCGCCTGGCTCGCTCAGGCTTTCGGTGACGAAGGCTGCCGATGGCGGTTCAACACCATCGATCACCCCGACCGATGGTTTCGGCGGATGCCATCAGTAGCGATGTTCGTGCGAGATGTGCTGGAGCCGGAATCCTCTGCTGCGGATGCCAAGCACGCCCACTCGGCCGCCATCCTGCGGACGCAGCGACAAGTCCGTACCGATCGACTCGCCACCCTGGCCAAGGAGCTCACCGAGGCCGAGAACCGCGTCCACGAACTCGCGCTGGCGATCACTGAGCAGGGATTCAGTCACAAGCTCAGTGCCGTACTCCCGGGCCCGGTCAACCATGCGTGGGTACACCTGACCGGCCGGCGCTTCCACCGCGGGCTGGCCCAGACGCTGCCACTAGCCGGGGATCCGGAGTGGTACGCGCAGTACTTCCCCAGCGAGCTGGAGCTACGCAGGGTCTGGGCCAACGCAACCACCCCCGAGAGACGCAACCTGGCAGCCGCCCATATCGCGCGGGAAATCCGCCGCGCCAACGGCGCTGCCCACGCAGACCTGTGGCAATTGGCCATTACCGAACAGCGAGTCCATATGCTGGTAGAAGGCATCGGAGCCATGCTGCACCCCAGACCGCTGGAACGGCTACGGCAAGCCATCCACAAGTAATGGCTCCCGGATCTGCTTGCCGTGCGGGTGTGAAAGGTTCAGCGTCGCCTCGCAGGCGGCGGCGAGCATGCCATCACGCGCCACCGGGCCTCGCTTCGAACGCTAATGGTTGCCAGCCACCGGCGTGTTCCCTGTTGCTGTTTCTGGTCCGGTTGTTGCTGTCCGCGGGCGCTTGATGCCGATCAGGACGTCTTTGCCGAGGTGCTCTTTGATCAGGTAGGTGAGGCGGTTGCCGTCGATGAGTTCGATCCGTCCGTGTTCGCGGGCCTTTTGCCAGGAGCGGGGTGTGAACCAGGAGGTGGTGACGAGGATGCCGTGTCCGGCTTTCTTCTCTTCGATGGCGCCGGCGAGTTCGCGGATGTGGCTGACGCCCACGGCGTCCTTGTAGCGCTTGGCCTGCACGATGCTCAGCCTGCCGAGCAGGGCTGAGCGGTTGACGACGACGGCGTCGACTCCGTCGTCGTAGTTCTGTTCGGTGGTCCAGCTTTCCACGCCCATCGCCTCGAAGATCTGCCGGACCAGGTGTTCGAACTCGGTGGGGCTCATCCTCATCAGGTCGGGGCGCGAGTCGAGCGTGGAGACGGCGTCCATGCCGTCGACGAAGGAGAACTTGGTCAGGTCGAAGTCCAGGATCGGAGTGATCGGCTCCAGCTCGTACGGGTGCGGCGAGACGAGGGCGTTGAGGTGGCGCAGGCACACCTCGGGACGGACCTGGGCGAGGACGAGTTGAGCGAACAACTCACGTTCGACGTTGAGGCTGATCAGGCAGGGGTATTCGCGCTGCCCGGTGCCGGGGTTGATCGCGTCGACGTGGCCGTTGAACCCGATGCTGGCAAGCTGTGGATCCGCTTCGAACAGGTTGTGCAACGTCAGGAGCGCTACCTGGGCGACGAGCGATCGGTACAGCTCGCTGGTCTCCTTCGTGGGTCGTGGGACTGGTTGGATCTCGTCGCGGGTCTGGACGTACTTGTATCCACGCACGGTGGGTACAGCGTCGCGGCCGGGGAGCTGCATGCGTACGACGATCTGCGCCTGCTGGGGACTGAAGGTGATCTCCGCGCGCCGGGGGAAGTCGTCTGGCAGGGGGACCTGGTTGAGGGCGAGCCCGAGGACCGACTCGACGGTCTTTCGGTCGCGAGCGCGGTAGTTGGTGATCAGTTGCTCGACGTGTCGGTTGTGCTCCTCAACCTCCGCCAGATGTTGCCGGACCCGCTCGTCATGATTGCTGCGTGCCGCGTCGAGCCGCCTCCGCCGGTCGGCGTCGGCGGCTTGCCATGCCTGGATGGCCTGCTGATGGGCGGCGCGGGCATGGGCGAGCTGCTGCTGGTAGCGGTTCTGCCCGCCGAGGAGCCGGCTGACCATGCCGGGCTGCGGTGGCTCGAATTGCCCCCAGGCCGGCTGCGCGGCAACCGTGGCGAGGTCGCCCGGATTGAACGGCTGCTGCGAGGGCTGACGCTTGAGCGAGGTCAGGTCGATTCGAGCGGTGTGGCGTAGGCCGGAGGTGAGGATCGCTTGGAGCTGCCGTGCCCGGGTCTCGACCTCAGCGGTCCGTAGCTCGGTCTCGCGCTTCTGGTCGGCGATGTGCTGGTCTCGTTTTGCCCGATCAGCGGCCTTGGCCGTAGCTGCGGTGGCGCGCTGTTGCCGCTCGAGTTCTCGTACCTGCTGGCGTTGCCAGCGTTCCGATCCATTCGGCGAGGGAGACCTACGCGCCATCCAGTTGCCTCCGGTGAAGAACTCGGGCTGCTGTTTCAGCGCGGCCAGGCTATCGCCGGGAATCGCCCCCGTCTAGCCGTGTGTAGCCGAATCATTACTTGAGGCGTTCGGACGTCACGCTGCCTCTGTTCCCGCGCTGCGGAGGTCGCGCACCAAGCTATGAGTGGTGCGATCTGCTGAGGGCCCGCAGTGGCCGACGCGATCTGTACCGTTTGACAATGAGCCACGACCCCTCATGGATGAGGTCGAGGACGGATGGCGCTCAGCCATGAACGACCCCCGATCCGAAGGATCTGCCGCAGCCGATGACGGCGGCGCGGACGGAGCCGAGGGGCACGACACCCGTCCTCGCCTCGACAAGCAGGTCGACGACTTCGCGCAGAGGCGTGTCCGGCCGCGGGGGCCTGTCACGCACGAAAAGACACCGCACTTCAAAGTTATGTATTTGTGGTCCTGGGACGGCCACCCAAGCGCGGGGCCTGCAGCCAGCCCTCGGAGGCGATGCTGGCCGGGTAGGCCGCCGACCGTGACGTCGCCCCGTCTGGGTCAGCCGGCGGCGGCGAGCTGGCGCAGCAGAGTCCTATTGAGCAGAGCGGAGCAGCCGGTCTCGCTGACCAGCCGGCTCAGGTTTCGCCACATGAGGGTGCGGATCTCGGTGGCGCTGCCGCCGTAGTGCCGGCCGAGCGCGGTCTCGACGGTGGTGGTGTTGCCGGGCATGCGTGGTTGCGGGGCAGTGCGGTCGCCGAAGGGGTGGTCGGTCTCCGGCAGGATCCGGTCGAGGGGCAGCTGACCCAGGGTGCCGATGCGTTTCACCGCGCTGGCGTTCAGCGAGAAGTAGCAACCGAGCTCGACTGCATGGCGGGTCTGCTCTGCGGTTCCGGTCCACCAGTGCAGGACCGTTCCGCGGATCGGCCTGTGCGTCAAAGCGGCCAGGACCTCGTCGTGCGCGCCGGCCGAATGGATGCTGGCCAGGCGTGGCTGGCGCTGCAGCACGCCGAGGATCGCGTCGAATGTGACCATTTGCCTTTCCAGGCCGCCCTTGCGGGAGCCGTCCAAGCCGATTTCGCTGACGTACGGCGTGCGGGCCACCAAATCCTCGAACTGCGCGACGTCGAAGCTGGTGTGGTTGCGGGCCAGACCAGGATGACAGCCAGCACCCCAGATCACGCGAGGGTCGCGCCGCCGCAGGGCGGTGCGGGACTCGGTGAGGGTGCGGCAGGCCGCGAAGACGATGCCGGGCAGCGCGATGAGCTCAGCGGCGTCGATAGCCACGTCGACGTGGGCATGCAGATCGAGGGGAGCCAGCCGTGCGGTCATCGGGAGAGGGTCTCCAGTTCGTGCATGCCACGTTCGATCAGCGACTTCGCGTCGGCCAAGGGGTAGTGGTCGGGCAGGGTGAGGGTGATCAGGTCGGCGGTGCGCAGGCCACGGCCCAAGAACCCGCGCAGTGACGCCGCGACCGACTTGTCGCGCAGGTAGGCGGCCAGGCGCGGATCGTCTTTTGTGTCGAGGTAGCTGGTGTGGTCGGTGAGGTGACTGGCGCGAAACGAGGCCCGGCGCAGCAGGCAGCCGAAACACACCCCGCAATGCGACAACACCGGGTAGCCGAGGCTGCGATGTCCGGTGTGGCCGCAGGAGTGTGTCATCGATAGAAACTCCGAGGCCGCCTTCGCCCCGACCAGGTCCCTGACCCGGGTGAACATCTCGCCCTTGGTCATCGCCGACAGGGGATTGCTGATCGGCGCGTGTGCCCCGGTGACGGTGGCGAGGCGGCTGAGCTCGTGCAGGAAGTACGGGTGGGTGGTGCGGGTGGACACGCTGCCGCGCTGGTCGGCGCCCAGCGGCAGGTTCAGCGACGCGAAGCCGTTCTCCGGGATGTGCAGCTCGACCTGTTCGATGGAGGCCATGGCCAGTCCGAGCGCGAGGAACAGCAGGGAGCGCGTGCGCGTCGAGCGTTCGTCGGGGAACCGGTGTCCGTTCGGCTGGGTGGTCTTGCGACTGAACCGGATCTGATGGTGGGCAAGACCACGGCTGCCGGTCAGCGCAGCGATCCGGGTGGCGACCTCACGTTGCCGGGGCGCGAGGTTGGTGGCGCCGATGTGGGAGAACAGCAGCTGGCGGCGCTCGCCGAGCTCGTGCTGCGACAACAGGGCACCGACGGCGGAGTCGGCGCCGCCGCTGAGCAGGACCACCCGATGCGCGCCGGCATACCGGTAGGTGGCGGCCTCGGTGGGCAGCTGGGCCGGGTGGAAAGCCAGCGACCAAGCGTCGCCGGACAGGAACCCGAGCAGAGCTTCCCAGTGCGCCTGGCTGGCTTGCCACGCATCGGGATCGGTGACCGGGATGTGTAGCTGTAATCGGCGCTGCGACCAGCTCGAGCCGTTGGCGCGGCGGGTCACGGACCGGTCGGCGGCGTAGACCAGGACGGCGAGGCGGACCAGGTCGGCATTGGCCGGCCGAACCGGTCCGAACTGGCCCAGGCTCGGGCCGACCGGGCTGGTGAAGGAGCCGACCGCTTTCGGGGTCCAGTAGAACGTCGAGCGTGCAGCGTCGTGCGAGAGTTGCTCGGGGAGGGTGAAGGCCATCGTGAAGGTGTTCATGGCCGGCCCCAGATCGTGCGCAACGATTCGATGCCCTTCTCGATAGCACGTCTCAATTCGCCTTCGGTAGCGCCGGTGACGCTCAGTGGCGCGTTGTCGGCCAGCACTCGGGCGGTGGCGCGCATCTCGTCCTCGGCGGCCAAGACCGCCGCCGCGGTCGGGTCGCCCTGCTGCAGGCGGGCGGCCGTCTCGCTGCAGGCCGCTTCGAACACGATCAGCGCGATCGTCTCGCGGACGATCTCGTCCGCCGTCGGTGCGGCACCGTCGGCTTGCTCCTGCAAGATCCAGCTTGCGATGTCAGCAGCGACCAGCCGCTGCTCGTGATCTTCAATCGTGCCGTCCTGCAGCGGTCCGCACGCCGCGTCGACGATGGCTTTAGTGACCTGTAACGGGTCGGGGTTGGCGCGCAGCGCGTCATAGTCGAGCCCGAGGTCACGCACCGCCTGGGCATCGCCGGTCCGTAGTCCATAGGCGGCCGCCGCAGCTCGGCTCGCCGTCCGAGCCGACCCCGCGATCGTCCGTTGAGCGCCCCCGCCCGCACCACCGCCTCCGCCGCCGGCGCCTCCTGCTCCACCTCCGGGTCCGTCACCACCGCCACCGAACAGCCGCAGGGCCGGTGCCAGCGCCGCGGGTGTCAACGGCGGGCGGGGCTGGTTACCACTGGCTCCACTGCCGACCCACTGCGCGACCGCGTCACGCAGATCCTTACCGGCCTTACCGCCGCCGCCGGTGTAGGAGCCTTTCGTCCCCACCGGCTACCGCCCGCCGCGCAGCACGAGGCCCAGAGCGTTCCGCACCGGTCCGTCGGTGGTGGCATCGTGCCACTGCTGCAACACCGGAGCGAAGACCTGGGCGTCGTTCTGGAACCTCATGATCGCCGCGACGGTCAGGTCGTCGGCGGGCACCGTCTGCAAAGCCCGGTTGGCGGCCTCCGCCGCTTGCTGGTAGCGCGGGACCAGCCGCACGATGGCGGCGAACGCGGCGGGCTGGTTGCTCGGCTGGTCCCGGCCGACTCGCCCGAAGTATTCGATCAGCAGGGTCGCATCGGTGAGACCGAGAGCGTCGAGGTCGGCGTCGGTCACCGACTTCTGCTCGGCGCGTGAGTGGGACAGCAGGTTCGCGGCCAGATCCCGCAGCCGGCTCGGCAGCCCGGTGTCGAGCAGCAGCTTGCCGGTGAACGACGCCGCCAGGTACAGGTACGGGGCGAGGTCATCGCCGGCCAGCGCAGGCGGAAGCTTCGCCCATCGCAGCAGATCATCACTGAACTGCATCGCAGCCGGGGGAGCAGCTGTGGTCTTCGGTGCACGACGGTCCTTGCCCGCCGGCTCCGGTGAAGCCTCCGGAGTAGCGTCAGTCTCGGGTGCCGGACCGCGGGCCGTCCTGCCCGCAGCCTTCTCTAGGGCGCGGATCTGCTCGCGCAGGTCGCCCTTGGCCAGCCAGTCGAGGACGTGCGTGAAACCGTCCTTGATGAGCTTCTCCAGGACCATCAGCTTCGCAACGACCTCCTCGTCCAGGGTGATCCCGCGGTGCGCGGCCACCGCCTGCCGCACCCGTAGGTCGTTGAGGAACCGTTTGATCCGGCGTGGGTTACCCCGCAGCTTCTCGTACAGGATCGGGGTCAGGCGGGCCGCGAACGCCATCTGATCGGTGATGACGCGACCGGTGATCACAGTGCCGAGGTCGTCGAGGGCTCCGCCGATGCGCCGCTGGTCATCGCAGTGCCGCGTGTACGACCTCAGCTCCTCGCGTTCGGTTACGTGCAACAACTGGAGCAGGATCAAATATGCCTCGGTGTCGAACCTACTCAGCGCAGGGATCGGCACGGTCGTCTGCACGATTTTGTGCAGGTAGAGGCTGGCCGGTTCCTCCGGGAGGAACTCGTCGGCCGAATCCGGTGCCCGGCTGGGAGCCGGGAACCGGTCCCGGATCGCGTCGGCGACCCGGTCCTCGTCGGCGGCGATGACGAAGGCCATCTTCGGCACGGCCAAGAACAGCCGTATCGCCTCCAGCGTCTCGACCACGGTGTCAGGCAGGCACCGGTCGAGGTCGTCAACGAGCACGACCACGCGTTCCACCCCGGCAAGGCCCGGGGACTCCATCAGCGCTTCGAACTCGCCCCGGAACTGCTCAAGGCCGCGCGATGGGCCGGGCCCGTTGTCCGATGGTTCGGCGACCAAGTCCAGCACATCGTCGAGCTTGGGTAACTGCATCGTGATGCCAGCACGGGCGGTCAGCTTGATCGCCTTGGACCATTGAACCCGTTTGGTGAGTTTCTTGGCCAGCTCCAGAGTGGCACGAGACCCGGTTTCGGTGTTGATTTCGTGCAGCTTGCGGGTGATGGCGGCGAGGATCTCACCGATCAGGGCCTCTTTCGCGCCCGCGCTGGGGTCGTAGCGCCACGGGTCGGTGCTGACGATCAAGATCTGCTTGTCGGGGCCGAGATTGCGTTCCTTGAGGCCGCTCTCGATGAGCTTGAGGACGGTGGTCTTCCCGCTGCCCCACGCCCCGGACACCCCGACCGCCACTGGGTCGAGGGTTTCGTCCAGCACGGCGTCGATCACTGTCGTCGCCACGGCGGAAAACGCCAGCAAATCGATGTTGTCGGGCTCGTCAGACCACAGCCCCGACCGAGGCCCCTGACCTGGCTCCACGCACGTCCTCCCCGACTATACGTGCGCCGGCGGACGCTGCGCCCGACGGCGCAGACAGTCTCCGCTTCGTACACCTGTCCGGGAACCCGACACGCCGACCGGCATGATCCGGCCGAGGTTTACCCATTCGGGTGACATGCCGGTGGCCCGGACGCTTCCATCGAATAGGCGTTAAGGCATGGGTCCCGGCCCGCGGAAGGCATCAAGGCCTTCGATGCGGGCCTGATGCGGGCGAGGCGTAACGGCGGGAGCATGCCGCCCAGCCTCGCCGCCCTGCCACATCCCCCCGGGCTCTTGACACCTTGAGAAGCCGCCGCTGACGATTGGATGAGAAGTCTCATGCAGCGCTACATCACCCCGACGAAGAACTCCTCGCCGCTGCGGTTGTGGCAGCATGCCGTCGGTCAGGCTGAGCCTACCCAGGTGGGAGCCTGCAGTAATGAGGCCACGAACGTTCTCTCGCACTCCCTAAACCGGCTCCTGTCAGATTCTGCGAACTCCTCAACTTCGTGATCTTGTATCTGGCCGGAGGTCTGATGGGTAGAAGATGGCAAGAGCGGCAAAGCGGAAATTTTGGGGAGGCCGTTCCGCAGGTCGTCGTCAAACCCTTCGAGAAGAACCTTCTGCTGGTTTTCTCGCATCCTCAAGCTTGTCCGCCGCAAGGCGTCGGACGTGACGTTCGGACACGCCCGCGGCCACAGCCAACTCCGCCAGGCTGGCCTGGGGACGTTCGGCGCGAAGTCGGGCTACGACATCTGCCGTCCGCTCCGCGCGCCCTGTCACTCGCCTGCGTTGCCCGCTTCGCCGCAGAGGTGGCGACACCCCAGCCGTCGCCAAACCGTCGGCGACTCTGGTTTGCTGCGCTTGCTTCGTCTCAGTCACCGAGTCCGACGGGTGCGACTCCATTGGTGGCGCAGACGCAGCACCGGAGGCCAGCGGTTGCTGAGGGCGGACGATGTCTGGCGATCGAGGGTCGTTGCCTGGGGCCGGTTGCGCTCTAGTCAGCATCTCCACGACCAGCAACAACGCCACCGCCGGCCAGGCCGCCACGATCCGCGCGCCGAGGCTCGGCTCGGCGGCGGCGATGTTCGCCGCCACGCTGGCCGCCACCCCGACCGCGAACGCCGTCCGAGCCGACCAGCGCACCCTCCGGCCGGCGCGCTTGTCCTCGACCATGGCCGCCGACGCGACGACCAGCATCCCGTCGACCGACAACGGAAGTACGTAGGCGACCTCGGGACGCTCACCGAACCTCAACGCCACGGCGACCATGTGACTCCACGACGACCAGGCAGCAATCCCGGCCACCGCCACCGTGCTCACGTCTCGGGCAAGCCGGGTCGGCGTCATCGAACCACCCCCGACCCGGGCCGTCGCTCGATGGCCTGAACCTCGACGGGGTCCACGGAAGGACGTCCACCGATGTCCAACCGCGTCTGGACATCGACCCATCGCCGCCACCGGTCGACGACTTCGCCCGCGTCGAGACCGGTCGCTTTCGCGATGTCCGTCAGGTCCGCGCCCGCCCGCAGCGCGGTGTGGATCATTGAGGGTTGCCAGCGAGTCCACCAGGACACCACCGCAGCGGACAACGCCAGCTCCGTCAGGACGTCATCGAGTCCGGTTCCCGGCGTCCGAGCGACGGCATGGTCATGAAGATCGAGAAGGAGTTGGAACGGGTTGATCTCTTCCGCATCGGCGAACCGCACCGGCGGGTCGGACGGGTGGCCCGGGTTCATCGGGCACCGCCCGGTGCCCGTGAGCTGGGCAAAGCCAGCGGTAAGGGGTCACCGGCGATCGTGGCGGTGTGGTTCGCATGGTGGTACCTCCGGCCCACCCAAGCAAAAAGCCCTGGTGGGGGACACAATCCCCCACCAGGGCTTTTCTCGTTTCTGCTGCTCTCGGTGCCTACGCGCCCGGCGCCGCTCCCGGGCGCGGGTGCCCGGGAGGTTCTTCGGGCGGAGGGTCCCTTCGCCGGCCTTCAGCTGAGCTGTTCGGCCAGTCCGATGATGATGCCCTCGGGGCCGCAGACGTAGCAGAGCCGATAGATGTCCTCGTACTGCACCACCTCGCCGACGAGTTCGGCGCCGTGGGCGCGCAGGCGGGCAACGACGTCCTCGATGTCGTCGACGGCGAACATGACGCGACGAATGCCCAGCGTGTTCGCCGGCGCGTCCTTTGGCTCGGCGCTGATCGCCTTCGGCGTGTGGAACATCGCGAGCTCGATTCGGCCGTGGCCGTCCGGGGTCCGCAGCATCGCGATGTCCTGTCGGACGTCGTCGATCCCGATGACCCGCTCCACCCAGCGCCCCTCGACTGGCGTCTTGCCCTCCAGCTCCATGCCAAGTTCGACGAAGAACGAAATAACAGCGTCAAGGTCCTCGACAACGATGAGGACGTTGTCCATCCGCTGGATCGTCATGCTGGGTCTCCTTGGTGTGGTACGGCCACCGTGGCCGCGTCCGCTCCTGAGACGGAGCCGCCAGGCCGTTCTCGACATCCTTTGCGACATCTTCTTCGGGAACCTGTCGGCGTGGCCGCGACCGGGCCGCGTGTCTGCTCTGCCTTCCCAGGCGGCGCGCCGTCCAGCCCGGCGGCGATGGCCTGATCGTGGTCCGGGGTGGCGCCTGGTGGCTCGGCGAATGTTCACGGCCGGCCCGCTCGCTATCGACCGGACGCGGACGCCGGGCCCAGCAGGCGGGCGGAGATGCTTTCCTGGGCCAGTAGGCGCAGCGCCGCGATGAGTGTCTCGCCGAGGATGGTGCCGATCACCACGCTCTCGGCGATCTGGTCAGGGTCGGCGTGCGACGTGACCGCCGCGAGTTCGAGCTCGGTGAACCGTTCCACGGCTTCCGCGTACGCATCGAGGTGACCGGCGAGGCTGTCCTGGCCGAGCGCACGCAGGGCGGTGACGGTCTCGACGAGTGTTGCGATGGCGGGCGCGTCTGGCTCGACGGCCCAGCCGCGCCGCGCTACGAGTTCCCGCACCTGTGCGGTGGCTGCGACGCGTACGTCGTCGTCGGCGGTCACCTGACGGTGGGGCGTGATGGCGCGGTGCACCGTCCCGATCCGCTCGTGCAGCGACATGGTTTCGGAGTCGAACGCCTGCAGGACGACCTTCACGCTGGCTACGGGGACCTGGGCCAACTCGATCAGGGCGCGAATCAGGCGCAGCCGGCGCAGGTGCCGCTCCCCGTACCTGGCCTGGTTGGGGCTGGTCAGCTCGCCCGGCGGGAGCAGGCCTTCCCGTAGGTAGTACTTGATCGTCGGCACGGCCACCCCCGACCGGCGACTCAGTTCCGCGATACGCATTTGCCGTCCCCTCCGCCTTCATGGATAGTATCAGTATCCGTAAGCGGACAGCGCCGCTATCCGTCACTACCCGACCCGAAGGAGACCTCGTGCAGACCCTGGCCCTCAGCACCGAGTCGCGGATCATCGCCGGAGCGGTGCTGCTCACGATCGTCACCATCCAGGTGGGTGGCTGGTTCATGACCCGCATCGCCCGTGGCGAGGTGCCGATGACCGACTTCCAGAAGTCCTTCGCGCGCGCCGGCCATGGTCACGCCGGCGTGCTGGTTCTGCTGAGCCTGGTCGCACTGCTCTATGTGGACGCCACCGATCTCAGCGGAGCCTTCCTGTGGACCGCACGGCTCGGAGTGCCGGTCGCCGCGATTCTGATGTCGGCGGGATTCTTCGCGTCGTCCGCCGGCAGGAACGTCACGGCACCGAACCGGTTCGTCTGGGTGCTGTGGGTAGGCGCGCTCGCTCTCGCCGCAGGGGTGGTGAGCCTCGGCGTCGGGCTGCTGACCGCCTGAACCGTTGCGGAGCCGGCCGGCACCCATTGCGGTGCCGGCCGGACTACGAGGAGACGGCACGCGCCTAGCACTAAACTTTCTGATTGCTCGGCCGCTGGCAAAGAGCTCTAGCATGGGCTGATGACCGTAGATCTTTTCGCGGGCATCCCCGTCCGCGACTACCCCACGGCGGCGGCCTGGTACGAGCGGCTCCTCGGCGCCCCGCCGTCGTTCCTGCCCAACGACACCGAGGCGGTGTGGGAGCTCGCCGAGCACCGGTACGTGTTCATCGAGGTGCGGCCCGAGCATGCCGGGCACGCCATGCACACTGTCTTCGTCGGCGACTTCGACGCCCGCATCGCCCAGATCGCCGAGCGCGGCCTGGAGCCGGCCGAGCGTGAGACCTACGCCAACGGCGTCCGCAAGGCCATCTTCCGCGACCCGGACGGCAACGAGATCGGCTTCGGCGGCGCGCCGGCCTGAGCGCGGGCCGACCTGACCGGGAAGTCCGGGCGCGACCCTCGATCCCTACCGCCCGGGACGGTCATCCCTGCGGGGGTGAGACGAAGTCCTTCGCGCGGATCAGGACGAAGGACAGGATCCCGGCGACGATGCTGACGATCGCCGCGAACAGCAGGACCTCGTTCAGCGCGCTGGCGAAGCTGCCGCGGGCGATCTCGACGAGCAGGCCGCGCTGCTGCGGCGGGACGGTCGCGAACAGTCGGCTCACGCTGCCGTTGCGCAGTGCTGTCGCGATCTCGGCGCTGTGCGGGGCCAGCGGGGTGCCGGCAGCTCGGGTCTGCACCATGGCGGTCAGTCGGTTGGCGAGCAGGGTGCCCAGCAGTGCGACGCCGGTGGCGATGCCGACCTGCCGGAACGTCAGGTTGATCCCGGACGCCATCCCCGACCGGCGCGGCGGCACGACCCCGACCGCCGTGGAGGCCAGCGGCGGGTTGACGAACCCGATGCCGATGCCCGTCGCGATCAGTCCCGGGATCAGGTGGGTCCACGACGAGGTGGCGGTGAGGCCGCGCATGAGTAGCAACCCGATGCCGACCAGCACCAGTCCCGGGCCGACGAGGGCGCGGACCGGCATCTTCGCGCTCAGCCGTCCCGCCACGCCGCTGGCGACCAGCACGCCGATGGAGAGGATGAGCAGCCGCAGGCCGGTCTGCAGGGCGGTGTAGCCGAGCACGTTCTGCAGGTAGAGGACCAGGTAGAGCAGCATCGAGAAGATGCTGAAGGAGAGGCCGAACGCGGCGATGTCCCCACCGACGAAGGTGGGCACCCGGAACAGCCGTAGATCGAACATCGGGTCCGCGGTGCGGGCCTCGATCAGCAGGAAGGCCACGAGCAGCACGGCGGCCGCGGCGAAGCAGGCGATCACCGGTGTCGCGGTGAAACTGCTGCGTCCCGCTTCGATGAGGGCGTAGACCAGGCAGGCGAGTGCCGCGGAGAAGATCACGAAGCCCGGCCAGTCCGGCCGCGCGCCCTGCTCGTCGCGCGACTCGACCACCTTGCGCAGGGTCAGGACCAGCGCGACGACACCGATGGGCACGTTGACGAAGAAGATCCACCGCCAGGACAGGCCCGACACCAGCGCGCCACCCACGATGGGCCCGACGGCGACGGCGACGCCGGCCAGGGCACCCCAGATACCGAAGGCCGTGCCGCGTTCGGCGCCGCGGAACGCGTTGGCCAGCAGGGCCAGCGAGACGGAGAACATGATGGCCCCGCCGATGCCCTGCAGGCCGCGGGACAGTTCGAGCATGAGCGGGGACTGCGCGACGCCGCACAGCGCCGACGCGGCGGTGAAGACGACCAGGCCGATCACGTAGAGCCGGCGGCGGCCGAACAGGTCCGCCAGCGACCCCGCGGTCAGCAGGAGTGCGGCCAGGGTCAGCGCGTAGGCGTCGACGACCCACTGCACGTCGGAGAAGGACGCCCCCAGCGACGCCTGGATGTCGGGCAGCGCGACGTTCACGATCGTCAGGTCGAGCAGCAGCATGAACGTGCCCAGACAGACGGCGGTGAGGGCCCACCATTTCGGGTCGGCCCCCGACGGGGAAGCCCCGTGGGCACCTGAGCTGGCGGTGTCGGGCCGGCTCGGCTCGGTCATAGCCCGGATGCTACCGACGACTTCGTACCCAAATTCACGTTTGGGGCATATGTGCTAGTGGGGTTGCCTCACGACTGCGCGACGACATCCCGATCGTCCGCGACCTCACCCCGCCGCTGCCAAGCGAGACACCCTGGTGCGGGACAAGGCCCTCACCAGGGTGTCTGTCACTTCTCAGGCGTCAGCAGCCACAGGTGTAGTACAGGATGTCCCAGTGGTTGCCCTCGTCGGTGTAGAGGTTGCCCGACGGGGCTCGCCACTGGTAACCCCAGCCCGATATGTAGCCCACGTATGTGTAGGAGCGGGAGATGTAGTTGTAGACGCAGGTCGTCTTGGCGATGTCGACCTTGTAGCCGTTCCAGTGGCTGTAGGTGCCGCCGGCGTGCCCGGTCTCGGTGCCGCCGGTGATGGTGATGGCGCAGCCACTGGCCCGCTTGAACGTGATGATGCCGTCGATCGTGGCCTGCCGGATGCCCTCGAACGAGGTGCACGTCGGGTTGTTACGGTCGCTGCAGTTGCCGCTGGAGACCCAGCTGATGCCGGCGGCGCGCAGCTGGGAGGTGGCGCTGGCGTGGCTGATCGCGAAGGCGGGGGTGCTGAAGCCGAGGGCGGTGCCGATGGCCGCGACGCCTGCGAGGAGCAGGGTGAGCATGCGGCGGCGCACTACACGACGGGTCGTTGACATGGCATCTCCTGAATCGCAGCAGGGGCAGATATTTGCGAAGTGGAGGCCGGCCCGTGAAATTTCTACCATGCATCGACGTTTATGGATAGGTGCGCGAGCTGTCGGGCAACTCACGTGAGGTCCTCCAACTCGACCTGACCAGCGGAAACTTCCCCGCAAAACCAGTGCCGGCCGACCGGCTCGAGTTGCCCTCGAGCGGGTCTCGAGGGGCGTTCAGGACGCTCGACGCCGCATGCGGCGTCAAGCCACCGGCATCGACCGTCGCCTGTGGAAGAGCCGACCCGCCGGCCTGCGGGCGGAGCGGACGGTGCCCGACGACGCGCGCGCTCCACGGTGACGCGGACAGCAGGCGTATCGGGTGTCCGGCGGGCTGTGCGGAGTCGAGGTACCGAGTGACTGAGAAGGAGTGCCCATGAACCGGTGGCTGCGGCGGATGGTCCCGCTGGCCGTGCTCGCGCTCGCGACGACCGCCTGTTCCACCGACGGCTCGTCCTCGAACGAGAATGATCTCAAGGGCAAGACCGTCAACGTGATCGGCACCTGGGGCGGTGACGAACAGGCCGCGTTCCTCAAGATGGTCGAGCCCTGGGAGAAGCAGACCGGCGCCAAGGTGAAGTACACCGGCACCCGGGACATCAACACCGTCCTGACCACCGGTGTCGCCTCCGGCGTGCTGCCGGACGTGGCCGGACTGCCCGGCCCCGGGCAGATGGCCGAGTACGCCAAGACTGGCAAGCTGCTGCCACTTGACGACGTGCTGGACATCAAAACGTACGAGAGCGAGACCGCCCCGGCGCTGGTCGAGTTGGGCAAGGTCGACGGCAAGGTGCACGGCGTCTTCATCAAGGCCGCCGTCAAGGGCCTCATCTGGTATGACCCGAAGGTCAACGACTACGGGGCGAACCCGCCCAAGACGTGGAACGACCTGATGACCCAGGCGAAGGCGAACCAGAGCAAGGCGAAGGCGATCTGGTGTGTCGGCCTGGAGTCCGGCGCGGCGTCCGGTTGGCCGGGCACCGACTGGATCGAGGACCTGGTGCTGCGGACCGCGGGCCCGGATGTCTACAGCCAGTGGTATCAGGGCAAGGTCAAGTGGTCCGACGCGGCCATCAGGAAGGCGTTCGAGATCTACGTCAACGACGTCGTCGCCAACACCTACGGCGGCGGCAAGGCCGCCGTGGCGACGAACTTCGAGGCCGGTGGCGACCCGCTGTTCGCGACCCCGCCCGGCTGCCAGCTGCACCACCAGGGGAGCTTCATCACCGGGTTGGGGAAGTTCAAGCAGGCCAAGGCGGGCACCGACTACAACTTCCTGCCGTTCCCGGACATCGAGGCCCAGTACGCGGGCGCGGTCGAGGGCGCGGGCGACCTGTTCGGCATGTTCAAGGACACGCCGGCCGCCAAGTCGCTGATGAAGTACCTGGTCACGGCCGAGGCGCAGGACATCTGGGTCAAGGCCGGCGGGGCCCTGTCGGCGAACAAGAACGCCAAGAGCTACCCGGATGACGTCAGCAAGCGTTCCGCGGAGATCCTCGCCAACGCGAAGTCCTTCGCCTTCGACGCGTCGGACCTGATGCCGACCGCCATGAACGACGCGTTCTGGAAGGGGATGGTGGCGCTGACCAACGGCACCAAGTCCCTCGACCAGGTCCTCGCCGACCTTGATGCGGCGCAGAAGGACGCGTACCAGTCCTAGTCCGAGCGGGGGAGCGGCGTGGCCGCTCCCCCGCCTCATCCCGTGGTGCGATTCCCGGAGGCAACAGTGGATTCACGCCTGGCCACGGCACTCCAGGTGGTTGTCGGCATTCCGGCCGTCCTGATCCTGTACGTCTGGGGAGCCGAGCGCGTGCTCGCCGTCGTCGCGCGCAACAACCAGTGGCAGCAGCGCATCCGGCCGTGGCTCTGGATCGCGCCGGCGCTCGGGTTCCTCGCCTTCTTCCTGATCTATCCGACGATCCGGACGATCATCCGGAGTTTCTACGGCAAGAATGAGCTCACGCCGACGTTCGTCGGGCTGGACAACTACAGGTGGTTCTTCACGAACAGTGACGCCATCGGCACGCTCCTCAACAATGTCCTGTGGCTGCTGTTCTTCGCCGGCTTCACGGTCGGGATGGGCCTGGTCATCGCCGTGCTTGTGGACCGGGTCCGGTATGAGGCGTTGGCCAAGAGCATCATCTTCCTGCCACTGGCCATCAGCATGGTTGCGGCCGGTGTCATCTGGAAGTTCATGTACGACTACAAGCCGGCGGGGACTGCCCAGACCGGCACGTTGAACGCGTTGCTCGGGGCGGTCGGGCTGGGACCTGTCGGCTGGTTGCAGTCGCCCGGTTTCCGGCTCAGCACGTTCGCGCTCATCGCCATCATGGTGTGGATGTGGACCGGCTTCGCGATGGTCATCATCTCTGCCGCGCTCAAGGGGATCGACCCCGAGCTGCTGGAGGCGGCCCGAATCGACGGCGCCAACGAGTGGCAGGTCTTCCGGCGGGTGATCCTCCCGCTGCTGGGCCCGACCCTGGCGGTCGTCTCCACCACGATGATCATCACCTCGTTGAAGACGTTCGACATCGTCTACACGCTGACGAACGGCAACTACGACACCGAGGTCGTCGCCAACCTCATGATCAAGGAGATGTTCGTGTTCGGCGACTTCGGCCGAGCCAGCGCCGTCGCGGTCGTCCTCCTGCTGGCGATCGTCCCGATCATGGGCTTCAACATCCGTAAGTTCCGTGCCCAGGAGTCGATCAGATGACCACGGTCGCAACGCCCAAGGCGCCCGGCACCCGGGCCGCAGCCACCCGCAAGCCCGCCCGGCCTCGCCGCCGCCTGGTGCTGCACCTGGCGGTCGTCGCCCTGATGGTCATCTGGGCGGTGCCGACGGTCGGGCTGCTGGTGAGCTCGTTCCGTCCGCAGTCGGAGCTGTCCAGCGCCGGCTGGTGGACGGCGTTCGCCCCGCCGTACCACTTCACCATGGAGAACTACCGCGACGTCTTCCAGCAGAGCGGCATCGGGGAAGCGTTCGTCAACAGCCTGTTCATCGCCATCCCGGCCACCATCATCCCGCTCTTCGTCGCGGCGTTCGCCGCGTACGCGTTCAGTTGGATGCAGTTCCCCGGCCGTGACGTGCTCTTCGTGGTGATCGTCGGGCTGCTGGTCGTCCCGCTCCAGACCACCCTCATTCCCGTGCTGAAGCTGTTCGCCGAGTGGGAGCTCACCGGCCAGTTCCTGGCCGTGTGGCTGGCCCACACCGGCTACGGCCTGCCGTTCGCGGTCTACCTGCTGCGCAACTTCATGGGGTCCCTGCCGCGGGCGGTGTTCGAGTCGGCCTACATGGACGGCGCCTCCCACGTCACGGCCTTCTTCCGGATCGCGGTGCCGATGAGCGTGCCGGCCTTCGCCGCACTGGCGATCTTCCAGTTCCTGTTCGTGTGGAACGACCTGCTCGTCGCGCTGATCTACATCGGGCTCGCGAACTCGGACAACCTGCCGATGACCGCGGCGATCGCGAACCTGGTCAACTCCCTCGGCGGCGGCTGGTACCTCCTCGGCGCGGCGGCGTTCGTGTCGATGGCCCTGCCGCTGGCGGTCTTCTTCGGCCTGCAGCGCTACTTCGTCCGCGGCATCGTGGGCGGCGCGGTCAAGGGCTGACCCGGGCGGGGCCGGGGCCAAACTCGGCTCCGGCCCCGCCCGGACGTCAGCGGGTGCCGCGCCTCTTGGGCAGGTCGAACTGGTCGGCCTTGCGGCAGTCCTTCGGCCCGCCGATCGCGGCCGGGCCGAGCCGGTCGAGTTCCTGCCGGGCCCGGAACCGGCCCAGGTTCCACGCGTACCAGGGATCGGACTCGGCCAGGTCGTCGGCGATCCAGCTCAACGTGCAACGGCGTACCGGATCGGGGAGCTTGGCCAGGGCCGGGGTGGCGTCCGCGGAGAGCGCCCGCAGATACCACGCGTCGATCTTGCCGGTCTGCTTGTAGCGGAGGATGTTGCGCCGCGCGGCGTAGTCCTCCGGGTTGAGCACCGCCAGGCCGAGCAGCATCGCCACGGCCAGCGCCACGGTCGTGCCGGGAATCCAGCGACCCTGCCACCGGACGCCCGCCGCCAGGATCATCAGGAAGACCGCCCCGAGCAGCAGCTCGAACGCCATCACGAAGATCCGCTCGCCGGTGAAGCTGTAGACCTTCTGGTACGTCCACATCCGGGACAGCGCGGACACCACGATCACCACGCTGAGCGCACTGAGCAGGCCCAGCAGGACGCGCAGCGCGGTGCGTTCGATCGGACGCTCCCGGCTGGCCCACCGGCTCACCGCGGCCAGCACGGCCAGGGTCAGCAGGGTGACGAAGAGCAGCTGCCAGAAGCCGCTACGGGCGTACTCGGAGTAGCTCAGCCCGGCGACCTTCTGCACGTGCCGCTGCCCGCCGAAGAGCACGGTGAACTGCACGATCACGAAACCGACGAAGAGCAGCGTCAGCGCCCCGATGGCCGGGGCCCACTCCAGCAGGCCGAGCCGGCGGTTGCTCGGCTTGTCCACCGTGGACAGGTCCGGCGGGGCGGCCAGGGTGTAGACCGCCGCGACCGCGATCAGCCCGCCGACGGCGGCCAGGAAGATCCCGCGGAACATCGCACCGGCGTCGGTGTTCGGGACGGTCGCGCCGATGAGCTCGGAGAACGCCGCGTCGGCCGAGGCGAGCAGACTGCCGAACACCAGCAGCACCAGCACCGTGGCGACCACCGAAACGGCGACCCGGCGGACCTTCCCGGCGTCCGGGGAGGCGGTGATGTGCCGCCGTACCCAGGGCAGGCCGCGGAACGCCGCGAAGGGCGCCGCGAGCAGGCCGAACAGGATTGAGCGGACCAACCGGCCGCCGACGATGGCCAGGGTCGCGCAGCCCAGCGCGCCGAGGACACAGAACGTCACCAGCCACCAGGCGTTGCGGAAGGCGAGCACGGCCAGCAGGAGCAGGGCGGCCGCCGCCCAGCCGCCCCGGATCAGTCGGTCGGTGCGGGGCAGGCCGGCCGTACGCCGCCGTACGGCCAGCAGCACCCCCACGGTCAGCGTGAGCCAGCCGAGGAACCAGCCGATTCCGACCCGGTTCAGCGGTACGAAGAACGCGGTGCCGAGCGCGCCGGCCAGGACCGCGAGCGGGACGGCTCGCCCGGTGGCCGGCTTCGGGCCGGGCCAGTGCGCGCCGAGGAACGACGTCCGGGGCGCGGGCGGGCGCGGCGCCCAGCCGCCCCCGGGGTGCAGCACGGGCCGCGTCACCGCGTACGGCGGCGGATAGCCCGGGGGTGGGGCCGCCATCGGCGCGGCGAAGACCTGCGGGGCGACCGGCGAGGCGGTGCCGGTCGGCGGCGGGCCAGGGGCCGGAGTGGCTTCGGCCGCCGGTCCGTCGGCTGCGTGCTCATCAGTGTCGTCAGCCGCACTCGGACTGGTCGCCGTCTCCCCGGCCGCCGTGGCGCCGGCCGGATCCGGGCCGGGGGGCGGGGTGTCCGCGCCGCTCGCGCCGGTTGCCGTGGGCGCGGCAGGGACGGCTTCGGCCGAGGCGGTCGGGGTCGATGCCGGTGCGGTTCCGGCGCCGGGCGGGGCCGGAACGTCTCCCGCGTCCTCGACAGCCGGCGAGGTTGCCTGGGCAGGCACCATGACCCGGGTGACCGCCGGCTGCGCCGGGACTGGCTGGCCCTCGCCCGGCGACACCAGTGGCACGAACACCGCGTAGCCACGGGTGCCCGGCGGCACGGTCACCGGGATGGCCCAGGCGGGCTGGCCCTCCTGACCGGGCCACACCATGCCCGGCGGCGCCCCGTCCACCGTGGGCATGACGAGCAGGTACGGCGTGACGTCGGCGGGGACATCACCGCCGCTCGGTCCGGCCGCCTGAGCGGTCCGGGGGGAATCTGGCGCCGATGGCGGCTCGGGCACGGCACGCTCCTTGATCGCTAGGTGCCGACACTGTAGGGCCCGAACCCGGTTCCCGCCGCCCCGCGCCGGCACAGCGGCCCGTGCGGCCAGCGCAGCCGGCCGCACGGGTGACCCTCCCGCGCCGCCAGCACCACCCGCAGACCGGTCCGAAGACCAGGCGTCAGCCCAGGGCCCGCTCAATCTCGGCCAGTTCCTCGGCGGTGAAGTCGAGGTTGTCCAGCGCGGCCACGTTGCCCTCCAACTGGGCCACGCTGCTCGCCCCGATGATCAGGCTGGTCATCCGTGGGTCACGCAGTGCCCAGGCCAGCGCGAGCTGGGCCAGGCTCTGGCCCCGGCGGTCGGCGACGGCGGCGAGCCCCCGGATGGTCGCCATCCGCTCCTCGGTCAGGTCGCTCTCGTTGAGGAAGACGCTGGTCCGGACCCGCGAGTCCGCCGGGATCCCGCCCAGGTAACGGTCGGTGAGCAGGCCCTGCGCCAGCGGGCTGTACGCGATGCAGCCCGCCCCGACCTTCTCCAGCGTGTCCAACAGCCCGTCCTCCTCAGTCCACCGGTTGAACATCGAGTACGCCGGCTGGTTGATCAGCAACGGCGTACCGAGGTCACGCAGGATCGCGGCGGCCCGGGCGGTCTGCTCCGAGGTGTAGTTGGAGATGCCGACGTAGAGCGCCCGGCCGGAGCGGACGATGGCGTCCAGCGCGCCCATCGTCTCCTCCAGCGGGGTGTCCGGGTCGAACCGGTGGGAGTAGAAGACGTCCACGTAGTCGAGCCCCAGCCGGCGCAGCGACTGGTCCAGCGACGAGATCAGATACTTGCGGGAACCCCACTCGCCGTACGGGCCGGGCCACATCAGATAGCCGGCCTTGCTGGAGATGACCAGTTCGTCCCGGTACGGCTTGAGGTCGGTGGCGAGCAGCCGGCCGAAGTTCTCCTCCGCGGAGCCGGGCGGCGGGCCGTAGTTGTTGGCCAGGTCGAAGTGGGTGATGCCGAGGTCGAATGCGCGCCGGACGATGTCCCGCTGCCGCTCGTACGGCCGGTCCGGCCCGAAGTTGTGCCACAGCCCGAGCGAGATGGCGGGCAGGCGCAGCCCGCTCCGCCCGCTGCGCCGGTAGGTCATCGAGTCGTAGCGCTGATCAGCGGCGAGGTAGGTCACGGCCCTGACCCTAGTCGGCCCCCGAGCCACCTTCGAGATCAGAGTTCGTAGCGCAGGCGGGGGAGGGTGCGGCCGGTGGAGGGGGAGACGGAGGTGCCGGCCGGGACCGCGCCGACGTGCCGGTAGAACGGTTCGGCGCCCGGGTCCGCGTCGATCCACAGCGTACGGGCGCCGGCGGCGCGGGCCACCGCCACGGCGTGGTCGAACAGCACCCGGCCGGCGCCGGTGCCGATCGCCGGCGGGTCGACGAAGAGCATGTCCAGCTCCACCTCGGGCGGCGCGCCGCCGAGCACCACCAGCCCGACCGCCCGGCCGTCCCGCTCGGCCACCGCCACCCGCCGCGTGGCCACGTCCGCCGGGGTCAGCGTCAGCTCGCTGCGGCAGCGGGCCAGAAACTCGGCGTCGTAGCCCCAGTGGCCCTTGGAGCGCAGCACCAGCTCGGTCAGGTCGGCCGCCTCGTCGGGGTGGGCGGGCCGGATGCGGAGATCCACCCGTCCATTGTGCCGGCGTGCCGGAACGGGCGTGCGGCTCCGCTTGTCCGGGTAGCTTCGGTGCCATGCGTTTCGTCCAGCTCGACACCGCCAAGCCGATCTCCAAGATCGGCCTCGGCACGTGGCAGTTCGGCTCGAAGGAGTGGGGCTACGGTGCCGACTACGAGCGTCGGGCGGCGGACATCGTCCGGCGGGCGCTCGACCTCGGGGTCACCCTCTTCGACACCGCCGAGCTCTACGGCTTCGGCCGCAGCGAGCGCATCCTCGGCGCGGCGCTCCGTGACGACCGGGCCAAGGTCGTGGTGGCCAGCAAGATCTTCCCGGTGCTGCCGGTCGCCGCGGTGGTGCAGCAGCGCGCGGTGGCCTCCGCCGCCCGGCTCGGCGTCGGCAGCATCGACCTCTACCAGGTGCACCAGCCCAACCCGGTGATCGCCGACACCACCACCATGCGGGGCATGCGCATCCTCCAGGACGTCGGCCTGGTCGGCGAGGTCGGGGTCAGCAACTACCGCCTGCGCCGCTGGCAGGCGGCGGAGGCGACGCTCGGCCGCCGGGTGCTGAGCAACCAGGTCCGCTACAGCATGGTCGACCGCGGCCCCGAGGCGGACCTGATTCCGTACGCGGAACAGGCCGGCCGGATCGTCATCGCGTACAGCCCCCTCGCACAGGGCTTCCTCTCCGGGCGGTACGACGCGAGGAACCCGCCCAGCGGGGCGGTCCGCCGGGCCAACCCGTACTTCCTGCCGGAGAACCTGGCACGCGGCACCGCGCTGATCGCCACGCTGCGCGAGGTGGCCGCCGCACACGACGCCACCCCCAGCCAGATCGCCCTGGCGTACGTGCTGCGCCACCCGAACGTGGTGGCCATCCCCGGCGCCTCCGGTGTCGAGCAGATGGAACGCAACGCGGCCGCCGCCGAGATCGACCTGACCGACGACGAGTACGCCGCCCTGGCCACCGCCGCCCGGCAGTTCCGGCCGGTGACCGGCCTGGCCGCCGTACCCAAGCTGATCCGCGCCCGGACCGGGAAGTGATCCTCATGGACGACATCACCGCACTCATCCTCGACGACCACGCCGCCTTCCGCCGCGGCTTCGCCCGGCTCGACGACGCCCGCGATCCGACCGAGCTGCTGGCCGTCTGGGAGGCGCTGGCCCTGCACCTGGACATCCACGCCGAGGCGGAGGAGGCCATCCTCTACCCGCACCTGGTCAAGCACGGCGACGACGGCGAGGAGGAGACCGAGGACGCCATCGGCGACCACAACAAGATCCGCGACGCGATCGCCGAGTCGAAGCGCCACGAGGTCGGCTCGGACCCCTGGTGGCGGGCGGTGTGGACGGCCCGCCGGGAGAACAGCGAGCACCTGGCCGAGGAGGAGGACGAGGCGCTGCCCGACTTCCGCCGGCACGCCAGCGTGGAGCTGCGCGCCGAGCTGGGGGCGCGCTGGCTGCGGTTCTACGGCGAGCACAAGAACGGCCGCAACCTGCCGTTCCTGGACAAGGACCCGTCGCGTTACGTGCAGGAGCACCGCTGAGGGGTGTGCTGTCGCCGTGGCTCACGGCCGACGATGCCTTGATCTTGCCGCCGCCGTGCCAATACGATGACGGCATGTTCCTCCCCCGTGTGTAGGACAGCCGTCCGCCTTCCTGACCAGAAGCGCGGACTCGTGGCGTACCTACCCACCTGGCGCCGGCTCGGCGCCACCATCCGAGGAACACTGGAATGTCGTCGCCTTCGCCGGCACCCTCCTATCTCGCTGTCCTTCGCGCACCTCACGCGGTCAGGACCTTCGCGGCAGCGTTGGTGGGCCGCTTCTCGTACGGCATCGTCTTCGTCGCCCTGACCGTGGCACTCACCCGGGCGACCGGTTCATATGGCCTGGCCGGCACGGCCATCGCCCTGTTCGGCCTCGGCACTCTGCTCCTGGCACCCGCGCGCGCCGGACTGATCGACCGCCACGGCCCGAGGCGCGCGTTGCCGCCGATGTCGATCGCGTACGCCATCCTGCTGGCTGGACTGACCGCCGCGACCTGGCGGCCGGACGCTCCCGGCTGGCTGCTGCTGGCGCTGTCCGTCGCAGCCGGCGCCTGCGCACCGCCGCTTGGCCCGGTCATGCGCACGCTCTGGAGCAACCTCCTGCCCGATCAGGCAGTCAGGCAGCGTGCCTTTGCCCTGGACACGGTTGCCGAAGAACTGCTGTACGTGACGGGCCCGCTGGTGGCGGGCTTGTTCATCGCGCTCGACGCCCCCGCCCTCGGCATCGCCGCCAGCGCGTTCCTTGTGCTGACCGGCACCCTGGCCATGGTCTCGTCCCCGCTCGCCGGCCACTGGCCGACGAACCATCCCGGACGAGGTGCTCGGGGCGCTCGGCCGCGTCCACGTCTGCCCCGGGGCGTCGCTGAGCTGTCGGAACCGGTGATCGTGATCTGCGGCGTGGGCATAGGTCTGGGTGCCCTGAACCTCCTCGTCGTCGCGTACGCCGAGCAACAACACCGGGTGGCGGCGGTGGCCTGGATCGAGGCCACGCTCGCGGCTGGTGGCGCGATCGGCGGCATCGTCTACGGTGCCCGCACGTGGCGCATCCCGCACCGCACCCGGCTGCCCCTACTGGGTGGCGCGTTGGCCCTGGCCATCGGCGTTGCCGGGTTCTCGCCCGGCTTTTCCGTGCTCGTCGTCGTGGTGGGGTTCGTGGGCCTGTTCGTCGCCCCGGCGCTGTCCACCGCCTATCTCGTCGCGGACCTTTCGGCCTCTCCCGACGCCCGCACCCGCGCCGCGACCTGGGTGAACACGGCGTTCAACGCCGGCTCGTCGGGTGGCGCCGCCGTCGCCGGTCTGCTGAATGATCGGCTTCCGCTGTCGCTCTGCTTCCTCGTGGTTGCGGTCCCCGCCCTGTTGTCGGCGGCAGCCGTACTTGTCCGGATCGCCGGGTCCGGGGGCTCCACGGAGCCACTATCCCGACGTGCGACAGCACGAGCACCTGCTGACTGACCGGCGGCGGGTGCTCGGCCAGGACTTGCTGGTGACGGTGGCCGTGCCGGCGGTGAGGAAGGGCTTGAGCAGGGTTCTCCTGCGGGAGCCGGGCCGTGGCCGCCTCGGGATCTCCCCATCGCGGGGGAGTCGGTGGGGTGGGCCGGGGCGCGACAATGGCGGGGTGAGTCTGCGGAGGGTGCTGGGCCCGCTGGTGCGCGGGAGCACCTGGCGGCGGGCCGTGTTCCTGCTGCTGGGCGGCGTGCTAGCGCTGCCGTACGCGCTGCTCGCTGCGGTCTTCGCCCAGATGCTGGCCAACGACGACGCACCCCGGCCGGTGGTCTTCGGGCTGCTGCTGGTGGCCGTGGTGCTCGCGGCGGTGCCGGTGTTCCTCGCCGGCAGCCGGGCCCTGGAGATCGCCGCCGCGCGGGCGCTGCTCGCGGTCGACCTGCCTGAGCCGGCGGCGGGCCACCGGCTCGACCGGGAGACCCGGGTACGCGCCGCGCTGTGGATCGCCCTGCACCTGCTGAGCGGCGGTCTGGTGCTGTTCGCGGCGATCAGCGCGCTGCCGATGGCGCTGGTCTTCCTGGCCAGGCCGATCGGCCTCGACTCGAGCGCCACCCGGGCCAGCGGGTTCGGGCCGCTGATCGCGAACCCGCTCGGGGAAACGCTGACCGGGGTGGTGCTGCTGGTCGGGCTCGGCTACGCGGTGGCCGGGCTGGGGGCGCTCGCCGCGTCGATGGCGCCGGTGCTGCTCGGCCCGTCCCAGCGCGAGCGGATCGCCGCGCTGGAGGCCCGGGCCGCCCGGCTGGCCGAGCGGAACCGGCTGGCCCGCGAGCTGCACGACTCGGTCGGGCATGCGCTGACCGTGGCCACCCTTCAGGCCGGGGCCGCCCGTGAGCTGCTCGACGTCGACCCGGAGTTCACCCGGCGGGCGCTGCTGGCCATCGAAGAGACCAGCCGGCGCGCCATGGACGACCTGGACCACGTACTCGGACTGCTGCGGGAGAGCGACGGCGGGCGGGCGCGCGCCTCCACCGCACCGCAGCCCACCCTGGACCGGCTGGACCGGCTGGTCGCCGACACCCGGGCCGCCGGCCTGGCCGTGGAGTCGCGGGTCAGCGGGGCGGTCGGGGAGTTGCCTGCGGCGGTGTCCCGGGAGGGCTACCGCATCGTGCAGGAAGGGCTGACCAACGCGGCCCGGCACGGCTGTGGGCCGGTGACGCTGCGGGTGGACGTACCGACGGATGGTTTGGAGATCGAGCTGGTCAACGGCCTGCCCGGCGCCGCGGGGGCGGGGCGCGGCGGGCGTGGCCTGGCCGGCATGCGGGAGCGGGTGCTGCTGCTGGGCGGGCGGCTCACCGCCGGGCCGGAGGGTGACCGGTGGCGGGTCCGGGCCTCGCTGCCGGTGCCGAGGGGAGAGACCGGGTGACCATCGACGTGCTGATCGTCGACGACGACGAGCTGGTCCGGGTGGGGCTGCGGGCCATCGTGGACGCCCAGCCGGACCTGCGGGTGGTCGGCGAGGCGACGGACGGCGCGGAGGTGCCGCCGCTGGTGGCGAAGCTGCGCCCCCGGGTGGTGCTGATGGACGTCCGGATGCCCGCCATCGACGGCATCCAGGCGACCCGGCGGCTGCTCGCCACCTCCGCCGACCCGCCGCGCATCCTGGTGATCACCACGTTCGCCAACGACGAGTACGTCTACGACGCGCTGCGGGCCGGGGCGAGCGGGTTCCTGCTCAAGCGGGCCCGGCCGAGCGAGGTGGTGGAGGCGATCCGGGTGGTGGCGGCCGGTGAGTCGCTGCTCTTCCCGGCGGCGATCCGGCAACTGGTCGGGGCGTACGGGGGCCGGGGCGGGGACGGGCTGCGGTCGGCGCGGCTGACCGACCGGGAGGCCGAGGTGCTGCGGCTGATGGCCACCGGGCTGTCCAACACCGAGGTCGCCGAGCGGCTGGTGGTCGGGGTGGAGACGGTGAAGACGCACGTCGGCAACGTGCTGACCAAGCTCCGGGTGCGGGACCGCACGCAGGCGGTGATCGCCGCGTACGAGTCGGGCTTCGTGGTGCCGACCGGTTGAGTCCCCCGGGTGGGGGAGCGGGTTCACCGTCGTACGGGAGGGGCCGAACGTCCGGCCGGCCGAGGCTGGAGCCATGACGACGATCACCGATTCCCCACCCCGCCGGGCCGCCGGGACGCGGCTTCGCCTGGCCGCCCCGCTCGCCGCCGCCTGGCTCGGCGGTTGGGGCCTGCTCGCCGGAGTCTCCTCGCTGGCCGGGTCCGGCTACCCGTTCGGCGCCAATGATCCGCACGGCGAGGCCGGCCTGCTCCGGCTGGTTCCGGTCCACCTCGGCGCCCCCCTGTTCGCCGGGGTGCTGCTGCTCGCGGCGGTCGCGGCGGTGCTGATGAGCCGCACCGGCACGGTACGCGGTCTGCCCCGGGCGCTGCTGCTCGGCTACGGATGGGCGGTCGCCTTCGGGCTGGCGGTGGTGGTGCCGGACGGCCGGGTGCTGATCATCCTCGGCTACCTGCCGATGCTGATCATCGGCGCGCCGTTCGGCTGGCCGCCGGTCGACTACGCCGACGTCTTCGGCTGGCCGCTGCTGGCCAGGTGCTGCGCCTTGGTCGGCGCTGTTCTGCTGGCCGGGGCGCTGTTGGTCTGGCAGCGGCGTACCGCCGGGGCCTGCCCGGCCTGCGGTCGCGACGACGACGAGCGGGGCTGGACCTCGCCTGCGGCGGCCGCCCGCTGGGGGCGGTGGGCCGCGTACACGGCCGCGGTCATCCCGCTCTCCTACGCGGTGGTCCGGTTCGCCTGGGCGGCCGGCATCCCGCTCGGCATCTCCGGGGACTTCCTACGGGAGTTGCGGGACAGCGGTGCGGTCTGGGCGGGTGCCGGCCTGGCCGCGTTCGCCACGGTCGGCGCGATCCTCACCCTCGGCCTGGTAAGGCCCTGGGGTGAACGGTTCCCCCGGTGGATGCTGGGGCTGGCCGGCCGGCGGGTGCCGATCACGTTGGCGGTCGTACCGGCGGCGCTGGTCGCGATCTCGGTGACCGCGGCCACCCTCGGGCTGGTCAGCCTCCCCAAGTTCTGGCAGATGAGCGGCGGGTTCAGCCTCACCACCGCGCCGATGCTGCTCTGGCCGCTCTGGGGGGTCGCGCTCGGCGCGGCGGCGGTGGCGTATCACCTGCGCCGGCGGGGTGCGTGTGCCCGCTGCCGGCGGCCCTGGCCCGGCCCGGTCCCCGGTCGGCGCTGATCGGTGCCGGATCGGCCGTGACCGGGTCCGGATCATGGGCACCGGCGAAGAGGGGCGAATGGTCACCCGGCCGCGCTAGCGTTTACCGGGTGACTGCGCCAACCCAGGTTTCCCCGGTCCCGCCCGCCGACCTGCCCGGCACGCTCGGCGCGTTGCGGGCGGCCGGCCACCACTACCGCACGGTCAAGCAGGAGATCCGCGACAACCTCCTCGCCCGGATGCGCTCCGGGGAGGAGCGCTTCCCCGGCATCGTGGGCTACCAGGACACGGTGCTGCCGGAGGTCGAGCGGGCCCTGCTCGCCGGCCACGACATGGTGCTGCTCGGCGAGCGGGGCCAGGGCAAGACCCGGCTGATCCGGTCGCTCGGCGCCCTGCTCGACGAGTGGACCCCGGTCATCCCCGGCTCGGTGCTCAACGAGCACCCGATGCACCCGCTCACCCCCGCCGCCCGCGCCCTCGTCGCAGAGCGCGGCGACGAGCTGCCGATCGGCTGGCTGCACCGCTCGATGCGGTACGGCGAGAAGCTGGCCACCCCGGACACCAGCGTCGGCGACCTGATCGGGGACGTGGACCCGATCCGGATCGCCCAGGGGCGTACGCTCGGCGACCCGGAGACCATCCACTTCGGACTGGTGCCGCGCACCAACCGGGGCATCTTCGCGGTCAACGAGCTGCCCGACCTGGCCGAACGGATCCAGGTGGCGCTGCTGAACGTGCTGGAGGAGCGGGACATCCAGGTCCGCGGCTACCAGCTGCGCCTGCCGCTCGACCTGCTGCTGGTGGCCAGCGCCAACCCGGAGGACTACACCAACCGGGGCCGGATCATCACCCCGCTGAAGGACCGGTTCGGCGCGGAGATCCGTACCCACTACCCGGCCGACCTGGAGCTGGAGCTGGCGCTGATCCGGCAGGAGGCCGACCTGGTCGCCGAGGTGCCGGAGCACGTGCTGGAGGTGCTCGCCCGGTTCGCCCGCGCGGTGCGGGAGTCGCCGTCGGTGGACCCGCGCTCCGGGGTGTCCGCGCGGTTCGCCATCGCCGCCGCGGAGACCGTCGCGGCGGCCGCGCTGCGCCGCGCCGGCCTGCTCGCCGCTCCGGCGGCCGCAGGCGCCGCGTCCGGGGCCGGCGACCCCGTGGTACGCCCCGAGGCGCCGGTGGCCCGGGTCGGCGACGCGGTCTCGGTGACCTCCACCCTGCGCGGCAAGGTCGAGTTCGAGAGCGGCGAAGAGGGGCGGGAGATCGAGATCCTGGCCCACCTGCTGCGCACCGCCACCGCCGAGACGTTCCGGGGCCGCCTGGCCGGGTTGGACCTGTCCGGGTTCACCGCGCTGGTCGCCGAGGGCGAGGTGATCGAGACCGGCGAGCTGGTCTCCTCCGCCGAGCTGCTGCGCCAGGTCGGCACCGTGCCGGGGCTGGCCAAGGTGCTCGACCGGCTGGGCCTGGGCGACGCGCCCAGCCCGGAGGAGGCGGCCGCCGGGATCGAGTTCGTGCTGGAAGGGCTGCACCTGACCCGCCGGCTGGGCAAGGACGTCACCGACTCCGGGCGCACCGTCTACGGCGGCCGGGACTGAGCATGGCCGGCAACCGGTTCCGGTACGGGCAGTGGCGCGGCGGGCCCGACCCGCTCGCCCCGCCGTACGACGTGCGGGCCGCGGTGGACGCGGTCGGCGCGGAGGTGCTGGGCGGCGGCAGCCTGCGGGAGGCGCTGCGGGACCTGCTGCGGCGCGGCCCGCAGGGGCGCGGTGGCCTGGACGAGCTGGCCGCCCGGGCCCGGCGGCTGCGCCGCGAGGCGCTGCGCCGGGGCGACCTGGACGGCGCGGTGACCCGGGCGCGGGCGCTGCTCGACCAGGCCCTGGCAGCCGAGCGGGAGGAGCTGCGCGGGCGGGACGGCGACGACGCCCGCTTCGCCGAGGCGGTGCTGGACAACCTGCCCCGCTCGACCGCCCGCGCGGTGGAGGAGCTGTCCGGGTACGACTGGGCCAGCGACGAGGCGCGGGCCACGTACCAGCGGATCCTGGACGGGTTGCGCGGCGAGGTGCTGGAACAGCGCTTCGCCGGGCTGCGGGACGCGGCGCGGGCCGCCGCGGACCCGGCCGCCCAGCGGCAGCTCGCCGAGATGATGCGCGACCTCAACGACCTGCTCGCCCGGCACGCCCGGTCCGAGGACACCACCGACGCGTTCGCCGAGTTCATGCGCCGGCACGGCGAGTTCTTCCCGGAACGGCCGAAGGACGTCGACGAGCTGATCGACGTGCTGGCCCGCCGGGCGGCGGCCGGGGAGCGGCTGATGCGGTCGCTGTCGGATCGGCAGCGGGAGGAGCTGGCCGGGCTGATGCGCCAGTCCCTCGGCGAGCAGCTGGCCGGGGAGCTGGCGCAGTTGGACGCGCAGCTGCGGGCGCTGCGCCCGGACCTGAACTGGCAGCGCGGCGAGCGGATCCGGGGCGGCCGGCCGCTCGGCTACGGCGAGGCGACCGGGGCGCTCGGTGAGCTCGCCGAGCTGGACGAGTTGCTGGACCAGCTCGACCAGGACCAGCCGGGCGCCACCCTGGACGACGTCGATGTCGACGCGGTGGCCCGGACGCTGGGCCGGGACGCGGCCGACGACGTACGCCGGCTGCGGGAGCTGGAGCGGGAGCTGCGCCGGCAGGGCTGGGTGACCCGGGACGCGGAGGGGTTGACGCTGAGCCCGAAGGCGCTGCGCCGGCTGGCCGGCACCGCCCTGCGGCGGGTCTTCGCCGATCTGACGGCCGGCCCGCGCGGCCAGCACGATTTGCGCTCGGCGGGCGCGGCCGGCGAGGTCAGCGGCGCCTCCCGGCCGTGGGAGTACGGCGACGAGCAGCCCCTCGACGTGGTGCGCACGCTGACCCGTGCGGTAGGTCGGGCCGGTCCGGGCGTGCCGGTGCAGCTCGCGGTCGAGGACTTCGAGGTGGTGGAGACCGAGCGGCGGGCGTCGGCGGCGGTGGCGCTCTGCGTCGACCTGTCGTACTCGATGATCTCCCAGGGGCGTTGGGGGCCGATGAAGCAGACGGCGTTGGCGCTGTCGCATCTGGTGGCGACGCGGTTCCCGCAGGACGCGCTGCAGATCATCGGGTTCGGGCGGGAGGCGCTGCCGCTGACCCAGCAGGAGTTGGCGGCGGTGGAGCCGGATCTGCAGCAGGGCACCAACTTGCAGCACGCGCTGCGGCTGGCCGGCCGGCATCTGCGCCGGCACCCCGGCGCCGAGCCGGTGGTGCTGGTGGTGACCGATGGTGAGCCGACCGCCCACCTCGATCCGGACGACGGGGAGGCGTACTTCCACTGGCCGCCGCTGCCGGAGACGATCGAGGCGACCATCCGGGAGGTGGACCGGCTCACCCGGTACGGCGCGACGCTGAATCTGTTCATGCTCGGCGACGATCCGGGTCTGCGCCGGTTCGTCGACGCGGTGGCCCGCCGGTCCCGGGGCCGGATGTTCACGCCCGATCTCGACGATCTCGGCGAGTACGTGGTCTCCGACTACCTGCGCGCCCGCCACGGCCGCCGCTGACCGGTCGCCGGATCGTCGCCCGGCGGCCGGCCCCGGCTGCTTGTCGGGCTCGGTTGACCGTGCGGCGGTCCCATCTGGCTCCGCTCCCGGGCGACCGGGACCTTGCCTGTCGGGCGCTTTCGAGCTGATGTCACCAACGACTCACGGCTGCCGCCTCCGGACGGTTCACCGCGGGTGATGTCGTGAACGACTCAGCTCGAAAGCGGTCGGCATGTGCTGCGCCGGGCTGCCGGCCGGGCCCGGCGGGTACGGACCCGGAGGCCTCGTCCGGGTGAACCCGGCGGGGTAGCCGCGGCGCTGCCGTCCGTAGGCGGGGTTGGATGCGGGCATGGACGACGTGGACGCCGCGGAGCTGCGGCGCGCGTACGAGGCGGTGCTCGCGGAGGTGGACGCCGGCGGGTTCGGGCCGCCCGAGGACGGGGAGCTGAGCGCCGAGCAGATCGTCGCCCACCTGGCCGCCAACGACGAGCTGATGAGCGAGGCCACCGAGGCGGTGCTGGCCGGGTCGCCGTTCGCGTACTACGACCTGGAGACCATCCACCGCCCGCAGCTCGACGCGCTGGTCTCCGAGTGCGGCGGGCTGGACGGGCTGGCCGCGCTGCTCCGGGCGACCAGCCAGAAGTTGTGCACCCTCGCCGAACGCCTCGGCCCGGCCGCGGAGACCCCGGTGGAGACGGTGCTGCGGGAGGGCTTCGACCTGGACGTGGCCGACTCGCTGCCCTGGGGCCGCACCCTGGACCTGCACACCCGCGTCCACCTGCCGATGCACCTGGCCCAGCTCCGCGCCCTGCGCCGCCAGCCGCACCTGGCCTGAGCGAAGACGAGCCGGTGGCGTGGGCGATGCCCTGCGAAGCTCCTGGCGTGAGCCGCGCCCCCCGAAGGCCCTGCCGGTGCGGCAGCGGGGATCAGGAGACGCGGTGGAAGGTGCGGCGGTAGGCCGTGGGGGCGACACCGACCCGCTGGTGAAAGTGCTGGCGCAGGGCGGCGGTGGTGCCGAAGCCGGCGTGCCGGGCGATCTGGTCGACGCTCAGGTCGGTGGTCTCCAGCAGCAGCCGGGCGTGCTCGGTGCGCTGCTGGAGCAGCCACTGCGCCGGGCTGAGTCCGGTCTCCGAGCGGAAGTGCCGGGTGAAGGTCCGTACGCTCATCCGGGCGTGCGCGGCCAGATCCCGCAGCGCCACCGGCTCGTGCAGCCGTTGCCGGGCCCACTCCCGGGTGGCCGCGGTGCCGGTCTCCGCCGCTCGGGGGACCGGGCGCTCGATGTACTGGGCTTGGCCGCCGTCCCGCCACGGCGGCACCACGCAGCGTCGGGCGGACCGGTTGGCCACCTCGCTGCCGTGGTCGGTGCGGATCACGTGCAGGCACAGGTCGAGGCCGGCGGCCACCCCGGCCGAGGTGAGCACCCGGCCGGAGTCGATGAACAGCACGTCCGGGTCGAGGTCCACGGCCGGGTGCAGCCGGCGGAAGCGGTCCGCGTACGCCCAGTGGGTGGTGGCCCGGAGGCCGTCGAGCAGGCCGGCGGCGGCCAGCACGAACGCGCCGGTGCAGATCGACATGATGCGGGCGCCACGCTCGTGGGCGGCCCGCACCGCCGCCGTCACCTCGGGGGCCAGCGTCCCGTCCGCCAGCGGCGGGCCGCCGTGGATGCCGGGGACGATCACCGTGTCGGCGGCGTCGAGCAGCTCCAGCCCGTGATCGGGGACGACCTGGAACCCGGCGGTGCTGCGGACCGGGCCACCACCGGGGGCGCAGGCGTCGACGGTGTAGAGCTGCTGGAAGTCGTCGGTACGGGCGGTGCCGAAGACCTGGGACGGGGTGCCCAGGTCCAGGCCGACCACCTGGTCGAGGGCGAGCACGGCGATCCGGTGCGGGACGACAACCATGGCCCGATTATTGCGCATGATGGCTTTCCGGCCACTCGTCGTGCGGCCCGCCCACCCCGAAACTCGGAGCGTGACCAGTTCCCGCCGTCTCCACCCGGCCTGGGCCGTCGCCGCCGTCGCCTTCGTGGCGCTGGTCGGCGCGGCCGGTTTCCGCGCCACGCCCGGGGTGCTGCTGCACCCGCTGCACGCCGAGTTCGGCTGGCCCCTCGCGACGATCTCCGCCGCCGTCTCGGTCAACCTGATGCTCTACGGGCTGACCGCCCCGTTCGCCGCCGCGCTGATGGACCGGTTCGGCATCCGCCGGGTGGTGGCCGCCGCGCTGGCGCTGGTGGCCCTCGGCAGCGGGCTGACCGTCCTGATGAGTGCGAGCTGGCAGCTCATCCTCTGCTGGGGCGTCCTCGTCGGGCTGGGCACCGGATCGATGGCGCTGGCCTTCGTGGCCACGGTCACCGGGCGCTGGTTCGTCCGCCGGCGAGGGCTGGTCACCGGCGTACTCACCGCGGGCGGGGCGACCGGGCAGCTGGTCTTCCTCCCGCTGATCGCCGTGCTGGTCCGCGACCACGGCTGGCGGGTGGCGGCGCTGGTCGTCGCCGGGGCGGCGCTGGCGGTCGTACCCCTGGTGGTGTGGCTGCTGCGCGAACACCCGGCGGATCTCGGCCTGCCCGCCTACGGCGCCACCGAGGTGCTGCCGCCCGCCCCGCCGGCCCGCGGGGCGGCGGCCCGGGCGATCGGCGCGCTCACCGCCGCCGCGCGGACCCGGCCGTTCTGGCTGCTCGCCGGCGGCTTCGCGATCTGCGGCGCGACCACCAACGGCCTGGTCGGCACCCACTTCGTGCCGGCGGCGCACGACCACGGCATGCCGGAGACCACCGCCGCCGGCCTGCTCGCCCTGGTCGGGATCTTCGACATCGCCGGCACGGTGGCCTCCGGCTGGCTCACCGACCGGATGGACAGCCGGCTGCTGCTCGGCGCCTACTACGCGCTGCGCGGCGCGTCGCTGCTGGTGCTTCCGGGCCTCTTCGCCGACACCGCGCAGCCCAGCATGCTGGTCTTCATCGTCTTCTACGGGCTGGACTGGGTGGCCACCGTGCCGCCGACCGTGGCGCTGTGCCGGGAGTACTTCGGCGCGTCCGGCGCGGTGGTCTTCGGCTGGGTGTTCGCCGCCCACCAGATCGGCGCCGCGGTGGCGGCGACCGGCGCCGGACTGGTCCGCGACCAGCTCGGCGACTACGCCCTCGCCTGGTCCGCGGCCGGCGCGCTGTCGATCGGGGCGGCCGGGCTGTCGTTGCTGCTGCGCCGCCGGCAGCCGGTGCCCGTGCCGGTCGCGGTGCCGGTGGCTGCCGCACCCCGCGCATGGAGCTACCGGGGCTGACCCCCGACGGCCTGGCGGGGCCTACCCGATCGCCCACTGCTGTTCGGGCGCGCCGCCGCACGGGGCCTGTTCCAGCGCGTTGCCCGCGTCGCTGCCGGCGCCGTGGACCTGCGCGCACTTGCCGCTGTGCACGGCTACCAGCAGCACCGCGCCGCCGGCGGCCGGGGCGAGCCGCCACTGCTGGTTGGCCTGCCCGTTGCAGGACCACTGCACCACCTTCGCGCCGTCGTCGGCGCTCTGCCCGTAGACGTCCAGACACTTGCCGCTGGCCGCGTTGACCAGGGCGAACACGTCGGCGGCGACCGGGGTCGCCACCCACTGCTGCGCCGGGCCGCCGGTGCAGTCGGCCAGCGCCGCCTGCGCGCCCTCCGGTTCGTCACCGGTCACCCCGACGCAGCGCCCGGAGGGGACGCCACGGAACACCTTCGGTCCGGCCGCGGGGGCCGGGGGCGCCGGTGCGGCCGTCGGCGACGGCGGGGCGGCCGTGGTGGGCGCGGCCGTGGTGGGCGTGGCCTCCGTGGTAGGCGCTGCCGGACTCGACTCGCTCGCCGTGGGCGTCGGCACGGCCGCCGTGGACACCGGCTGGTCGCCGCCGCCGAGCACGCCGGCGGCGAGGAACGCCCCCAGGAGTACGCCGACCACGGCGACGCCCAGCGCGATCCGCATCAGCGGGTCCTGCGGCAGGCGGAGACGGGCCAGGCGGCGGGCGCCGTAGACGGTGCCGGGCGGGTCGGTGCGGGGCGCGGACATGGGGGCATCCTGACCCACGGCGAGCGTCGATGGCGAGCCGCCCCGGTGCGGGCGTGACTCAGTCGACGACCTGGACGTCCTTCCAGAATGCGACCCGGTCGCGCACCATCTGCGCCTCCGGCTTCGGTTCGGGGTAGTACCAGACGGCGTCCGCGCTGGTCCGGCCCGCGTGTTCGAGGGTGTAGTACGACGCGGTGCCCTTCCACGGGCAGAACGTGTGGGTGGCCGAGTCGCGGATCAGGTCCTCGCGCAGCGCGGCGCGCGGGAAGTAGTGGTTGCCTTCGACCACCACGGTGTCGTCGCTCTCCGCGATTACCAGGTCGTTCCAGACAGCTTTCGGCATGTGTCCACGGTAGGCCGTCGGGCGGACCTTGACGACTTCGAGGCAGGCAGAAGTCGGGGCGGCTGGCCCGGCTGCGCGGCGGGCCCTGACGCTGCCGGTCAGCGGGCCGGTTCCGGGTCGGTCACGTCGGCGACTGTCGCGTCGAGCGTGGCGAGGGCGGCGTCGGCGTCGACGGCCACGGCGACCCCGTGCTCGCCCGCACCGAGGGTGATCTCCCGGCCGCGCAGCCGCTCGTCGGCGACCACCGGCCAGGCGGTGGTCGAGCCGAACGGCGTGATGGTGCCGCGCTCGTAGCCGGTGGCCGCCCGGGCCGCCTCGGCGTCAGGCATGGACATCCGGCTCACCCCGAGCAGGGCGCGCAGCTTGGGCCAGGAGACGACCCGGTCGCCGGGGGTGAGCACGAACAAATGGTCGTCCTCGCCCCGGCGTACCACGATGGTCTTGACCACGTCGGGGACCGCGACGCCGCGCGCCCGGGCGGCCTCGGCGAGGCTGCGGACCGGGCCGTGCCGGATCACCCGGTACGGCAGTCCGGCGGCGACGAGGGCGGCGATCGCGGGGGACGGCATGCCCGCCACGGTAACCCGCCGGCCGACCGGTGGATGCGAAAAGGCCACGGTGGACAGCCCGCCAAGCTGGCGGAGCAGGCGTAATGTGATCTCATGCGTGCTCAGCGTGTGGATCATCCGGTTGACCATGATCAAGCGGTGGACACGCTGCGGCGGTCGTACGCCGCGGTGCCCCCCGGCGAGACCGTGCGGCTGGCCAAACGCACCTCGAACCTGTTCCGTCCGAGATCGGCGCCCGGCGCTCCGGGCCTGGACGTGAGCGGCCTGACCGGGGTGATCGCCGTCGACCCGGCCGCCCGGACGGCCGACGTGCAGGGCATGTGCACCTATGAGGACCTGGTCGACGCCACCCTGCCTTACCGGCTGATGCCGCTGGTGGTGCCGCAGTTGCGCACCATCACCCTGGGCGGGGCGGTGACCGGGCTGGGCATCGAGTCCACCTCGTTCCGCAACGGGCTGCCGCACGAGTCGGTGTACGAGATGGACATCCTCACGGGCGCAGGCGACATCGTCACCGCCCGGCCCGAGGGGGAGCACGCCGAGCTGTTCCGGGCCTTTCCCAACTCGCTGGGCAGCCTCGGCTACGCCACCCGGCTGCGCATCGAGCTGCAGCCGGTACGCCGGTGGGTGGCCCTGCGCAACATCCGGTTCACCCGGCTCGAGGAGTTGACCGACGCGATCGGCGAGGTGATCGCCAAGGGATCCTGGGAGGGCGACCCGGTCGACGGGATGGACGCGGTGATGTTCAGCCCCGGCGAGGCGTACCTGGTGCTCGCCACGTTCACCGACGAGCCGGGGGGACGGCCCAGCGACTACACCGGCCAGGAGATCTACTACCGGTCGTTGCAGCGGCGCACCCGAGACGTGCTGACCACGTACGACTACCTGTGGCGCTGGGACACCGACTGGTTCTGGTGTTCGGCGGCGTTCGGGGTGCAGCATCCGGTGGTCCGTCGGCTGTGGCCACAGCGTTACCGTCGCAGTGACTTCTATCACCGGATCGTGCGGTTGGAGCACCGGTACCAGGTGGCCGCCCGGGTCGACCGCTGGCGGGGCAACCCGGCTCGGGAGCGGGTGGTGCAGGACGTGGAGATCCCGCTCGACCGCACCGCCGACTTCCTGCGCTGGTTCGCTCAGACGGTCAGGATGACGCCGGTCTGGCTCTGCCCGCTGCGGCTGCGCGAGCCGGCCGGCCCCGGCTCCGCCCGGGCCTGGCCGCTGTATCCCCTGCAACCGGGGGAGACCTACGTGAACATCGGCTTCTGGGGCAGCGTGCCGATCGCCGAGGGCGCGGCCGACGGCGACGTCAACCGGGAGATCGAGCGCAAGGTGTCGGAGGTGGGCGGGCACAAGTCGCTCTACTCCGACGCGTACTACGACCGGGAGGCGTTCCACCGGCTTTACGGCGGGGAGACCTGGCGCGCCGCGAAGGACCGCTACGACCCGGAACACCGGCTGACCGGACTGTACGAGAAGGCGGTAGCGAGACAATGAGCCTGACCGACCGTGAACAGGGGGCGGCGAGCACCCCGGGCAACCCGCCGGCGGGTGGCCGCCGCGGCGCACCGACCGTGGCGGACGTGATCCGCACGGTCACCACCGGCGACCTGCCGATCCGCATCACCGGCTACGACGGCAGCGCCGTCGGCCCGGCCGATGCCGGGATCATCGTGACGATCCGCACCCCACGGGGGTTGTCCTACCTGCTCACCGCACCCGGCGACCTGGGCATGGCCCGGGCGTACGTGAGCGGTGACCTGGGGCTGGAGGGTGTGCACCCGGGCGACCCGTACGAGGCGTTCAAGGTGCTCAAGGACGAGGTGCGCCTGCGGTTGCCGGCGGTGGGCGAGGGGCTGGCCCTGGTGAAGGGGCTGGGCTGGGAGCGGCTGATGCCGCCACCGCCCCCGCCGCAGGAGGCCGCGCCGCGCTGGAAGCGGGTGATGTCCGGGCTGCGGCACTCGCGCGGCCGGGACAGCGATGCGATCTCGCACCACTACGACGTCTCGAACGCCTTCTATGAGAAGGTGCTCGGCCCGTCGATGACGTACACCTGCGCGGTTTTCCGCAGCCCGGGCGACACGCTGGAGGAGGCGCAGCGCGCCAAGTACGACCTGGTCGCCGGGAAGCTGGCGCTCAAGCCGGGGATGCGGCTGCTCGACGTCGGGTGCGGCTGGGGCGGCATGGTCCGGCACGCGGCCCGGGAGTACGGCGTCAAGGCGCTCGGGGTGACCCTGTCGAGGGCCCAGGCGGAGTGGGCGCAGGCGGCGATCGAGCGGGAGGGGCTGGGCGAGCTGGCCGAGGTGCGGCACCTGGACTACCGGGACGCGCCGCGGGAGCAGTTCGACGCCGTCTCCTCGATCGGGCTGACCGAGCACATCGGGGTGCGCAACTACCCGGCGTACTTCGGGGCGCTCAAGGACCGGTTGAAGCCGGGGGGCCGGCTGCTCAACCACTGCATCACCCGCGCGGACAACCGCGCCCCGCACCGCTCCGGCGCCTTCATCGACCGGTACGTCTTCCCGGACGGTGAGCTGGCCGGGCCGGGTCGGCTGGTCAGCGAGATCCACGACGCCGGGCTGGAGGTGCACCACGAGGAGAACCTGCGGCAGCACTACGCGCTGACGCTGGCCGGCTGGTGCCGCAATCTGGTCGAGCACTGGGACTTCTGCGTCGGGGAGGTTGGCCTGGGCACCGCCCGGGTGTGGGGGTTGTACATGGCCGGCTCCCGGCTGGCATTCGAGCGGAACGAGATCCAGTTGCACCAGGTGCTGGCCACCCAGAACGGCCCGCAGGGCGTGAACAGTTATCCGCTGCGCCCCGACTGGACGCCCTGACCTCATCGGTTCAGCGAAAGGCCGCGCGGTTCGCGCGGCCTTTCGTCGAACCTATTGACAAAGAAGTTTTGTACGTACAAACTGATTTTGCCATGAGAGACGTCCTGTACCTGGAAGAGCGTGAGCAGGCCGAGGCCCTGCTCAAGCCGCAGCGCATCGAGGTGCTGCGGCACCTCGCCGAGCCCCGCACCTGCACCGAGGTCGCGGGCCTGCTGGGCCAGACGCCGCAGCGCGTCTACTACCACGTCAAGCAACTGGTCGCGGCCGGGCTGGCCGAGCAGGTGTCCGAGCGCCGGGTGCGCGGCATCACCGAGGGCATCTACCAGGCCGTCGCCCGGTCGTACTGGCTGTCACCTCGCCTCGTCGGACGCATCGGTGGGACGCGCCGGGCGCAGGACGAGCTGAGCCTGGGCTACCTGCTCGACCTGATGGAGGAGGTCCAGGCGGACATCGCCGCCCTCGACCGCACCGCACCCGAGCTGCCGTCGATCGGCGTCTCCGGCGAGATCCGGGTGCCGGCCGAGCGGCGCCAGGAATTCCTGCACGACCTGCAGTCGACGCTGCAGGACCTGTTCACTCGTTACGGCGGCGCCGAAGGAGATGCCTTCAAGCTCGCCGTGGCCTGCTACCCGAAGGGCGACAACAATGACTGATCTGCTGACCATCCGAGTCCGGCTCGCCGCACCGGCGGAGCGCGTGTGGCGCGCGCTGACCGACCCCGCCGAGCTGCGCGTCTGGTTCGCCGAGCACGCCGAGGTCGAGCTGCCGCAGCGGTACGCGTTCTGGGGCCGCTTCACGCCGGAAGGCGACGCCCCGCAGCAGCGGCTGCTGCACGCCGACGACCACAGCCTGCGCTTCGCCTGGCTGCTCGGCGGCGTCGAGACCACCAGCGAGATCGAGCTGGCGCCGCAGGGCGAGCACACCGAGCTGACCCTGCGGCAGAGCCACTTCGTCTTCAGCGAGGCGCTCGACGGCAGCACCATCCGGGGCGTGCTGCAGACCTGGTGGAGCCTGGCCCTGGCCAACCTCAACGCCCACCTGGAGGGGCGGCCGCTGCTGCCCCGCACCGACTTCACCTCGGCCGACCTGCGCGGCGAACTGGTGATCGACGCCCCGATGGACCGGGTGTGGACCTCGCTGACCGACTCCGAGCAGGCCAGCGCCTGGTTCGGGTTCCCGATCGGCATCGAGCCCTGGGTCGGCGGCCGCTACGCCATGGGCGGCTTCGAGGCCGGGTATGCGGCCAAGGTGGTCGACCTGACGCCGGGCCGCAAGATGTCCGTCGACTGGGGACCGACCGGCGTCAGCACCTGGGAGCTGGCCGAGTCCGGCGGGAAGACCAAGCTGACCTTCGTGCAGAGCGGCTTCGACGAGAGCAACCCCCCGTACGCGGCGTGGAGCGGGTCGGTGTCCGGGCTGTCGGAGCTGCGCCGCTTCCACGAGGTGCCGGACTGGCAGCCGATCTGGCTCGGCGAGGAACAGCCGGCGGGCAGCGCGGCCAGCTGACCACCGGCCAGCTCCGCAAAACGCGGGGACCCGGGCAGAGGACGTCTGCCCGGGTCCCCGGTGCGGTTACTACCGGACCGGCTGGCCCGGAGCCACGTTCAGGACCAACAGCTGGCCCTTCTCGACCAGCTCCGGGTCCGCGGACTTGGTGTGGTTCTGCACGTCCAGCAGGTACTTGCCCGCACCGAGGAACGGGGCCGGGATGATGCCCGACGACTCCTCGTCAGTGGTGTCGAAGTACGCGCCGCCGGGCAGGAAGCGCTCCGGGTCCTCGTCGACGATCCGGCGCACCGCCACCCGCTCCCGCATCCCCACCAGGCCGTGCCCGCCCCGGCCACGGGGGAGCGGGAGCCGGCCGAACCTCGCCGCGCTCGTTGACGACGGCCACGGAGACCCCGTCCCGGGCATAGGAGATCGTCACCACCGTCGGTACGGAACCAGCGTGGCGCAGCACGTCATCGGAAATGCCGCTCCCTTCCCTCGGTGATCGTCTTATATGGACTGTTGCTAGAATGTGAGCATGGGCGCGGTGGTGAAGCGGGCGTACAAGTACCGCTTCTATCCGTCTCCTGAACAGGCCGAACAGTTGTCCCGGACGTTCGGGTGCGTGCGTCTGGTCTACAACCGGGCGTTGGAGGCGCGGACCCGCGCCTGGGCGGTCGGCTGCCAGCGCACCACCTACGTGCAGTCCTCGGCGTGGCTGACCGAGTGGAAGCGCACCGACGAGCTGGCGTTCCTGAACGAGGTGTCCTCGGTGCCGTTGCAGCAGACGCTGCGGCATCTGCAGGCCGGGTTCGTGGCGTTCTGGGACAAGAAGTCCCGGTATCCGAGGTTCAAGTCCAAGCGCAGGTCGCGGGCGTCGGCGGAGTACACCCGTTCCGCCTTCCGCTGGCGTGACGGGCAGCTCACCCTGGCCAAGATGAACAGCCCGCTGCACATCGTGTGGTCCCGGCCCCTGCCCGAAGGGGCGGAACCGTCGACGGTCACCGTGTCCCGGGACGCCGCCGGCCGCTGGTTCGTGTCCCTGCTGGTTGAGGACCAGACGGTGAAGCCGATGCCGCCGGTTGCGGTCGAGGTGGGTGTGGACGCGGGCATCACCAGTCTGCTCACCCTGTCCCAGCCGATCCCGGGGGTGAGCGACGAAGAAGGAAAGGTGGCCAACCCGCGGTACGGGCAGGCCGACCGGCGCAAGCTGGCCAAGGCGCAGCGGGACCTGGCCCGCAAACAGGACGGCTCCGCGAACCGGGCGAAGGCCCGAATGAAGGTGGCCCGCATTCACGCCCGTATCGCCGACCGGCGGCGGGACAACCTGCACAAGCTGACCACTCGACTCGTCCGTGAGACCCAAACGGTCGCGATCGAAGACCTCAGCGTGCGTAACATGCTCCGCAACCGCCGCCTGGCCCGCGTCATCTCCGACGCGGGCTGGGGTCAGTTCCGGAGCATGCTGGAGTACAAAGCCGACTGGTACGGGCGTGAGGTGATCCCCGTCGACCGGTGGTTGCCCTCGTCCAAGACCTGCTCCGGGTGCGGGCGGATCAACACCACCCTCGCCCTCAACGTGCGCGCTTGGACGTGCCCGGGTTGCGGGGTTGAGCACGATCGGGACATCAACGCTGCTAAGAACATCCTCGCCGCCGGGCTGGCGGAGAGGTAAAACGCCTGCGGAGCTGATGTAAGACCTCAAGGGAAACCTCCCGGCAAGGCAGTCGGCGATGAAACAGGAAGCCTCACGGGCGACCGTGAGAATCCCGGCCCCTTCAGGGCCGGGAGGATGTCAAGGGTGCGGTGTTCTCCCTGCTGTTGCTGCCCTTGGTGGTCGCCGGCGTCCGCGTCGATGGACGCGAACGGGGGAACGTCGCCTGATTGCGTGCGCCGGCGCCGGCGGCGAGCCGCAGCGGGCGCCAACGTCTGGCGACGTTGGCGCCCGCCCGCGTTCGGCAAGCCCGACAGCAGCTCAGCGCAGCTGAGTGGTGACCTTTGTCGAGCACGGTCGCTAGTGAGGCGGCCGTCCACTCAGTTGTTTGGTCTGACGCTGGTCCCGGGTTTAACCCGGGTTAAACCATGCGGCCTAGCATCCCGCCCATGACACCCCTCGTACGACGCGCCGCCATCGGCCTGACCGCTGGCGCGCTCGCGGTCACGGTCGTGGCGCCCTCGTCCACCGTGGCCAGTGCCGCTCCCCGCGACCAGTTCGGCCGGGCGACCCTCACCGGGTTCGCCGCCCTGCCCGCCGAGACGTTCGTCCCGGCCAGCGAGCCGTCCGGCGCGCTGCTCGGCACCGCACCGATCAACGGCGTCACCCCGCCCTTCGCCGACCAGCCGGTGCAGGGATTCAGCGGAATCCTGCGCAACACGGACGGAACCTTCGACGCGCTCTCCGACAACGGCTACGGCAACAAGGCCAACAGCGCCGACTTCGTCCTGCGCATCCACCGCATCGTGCCCGACTTCCATACCGGCAAGGTCGACGTGGTCGGCGGGATCAACCTCACCGACCCGAACAGCCTGGTCCCGTTCCCGCTGACCCGCGCCGACCGGGTACTCACCGGCGCCGACTTCGACATCGAGTCGATGGTGCGGGTCGACGACGGGTCCTACTGGATCGGCGACGAGTTCGGGCCGTACCTGCTGCACGTGGATCGGGCCGGCCGGCTGCTGCAGGCACCGATCCCCCTGCCCGGCGTGCGAGCCCCGGAGAACCCCGCCGGCTCGCCCAACCTCGGCAGCAGCAAGGGCTTCGAGGGCATGGCCCTGTCGCCCGACGGCAGGACACTGTTCCCGCTGCTCGAGGGAACGGTGGCCGGTGACCCCGCGGGTGCGCTGCGACTCAACGAGTTCGACCTGGCGACCGGTGCCTACACCGGCCGGCGGTGGATCTACCAGCTCGACGCGCCCAGCCACGCCATCGGCGACGCGATCAGCGTCGACCAGCACCGCCTGCTCGTCATCGAGCGGGACGGCGCGGAGGGCGACGCGGCCAAGGTCAAGAAGATCTACCTGGCCGACAAGCGCGACCGCGACCGCGACGGACGGCTGGACAAGACCCTCGTCGCCGACCTGCTCGACATCGCCGACCCGCACCGGCTGGGCGGCCCCGGTGAGACGTTCCAGTTCCCGTTCACGACCATCGAGGACGTGGTGATCCTCGACGACCGGACGCTCGCCGTCCTCAACGACAACAACTTCCCGTTCTCGTCCGGCCGGAACCCCGGCCGACCCGACAACAACGAGTTCATCACCATCCGCCTGACAGACCGCCTGCACGCCGACCCGCGGGTAGTCCGGTAACCGCACGTTCGCGAGAAAGGGTGGGCGGTTCGCTGCCCACCCTTTCTGCTCATCCGGACGGGCGAGCCGAAGCGGTTCGCCCCCGGCCACGGCACACCGGGTTTGCACAGGAAGGGCACAAGTCGGCTTCAGATGCCCGAGCGACGGTGGGTGCATCACCGAGCCGAGGAGAAGTCATGCAGCGCGTCGCCGACACCGCCCCCACCGTCGCCGTCCTCGGCGACCCCACCCTGGTCACCGGGCTCGCCCGTCAACTGCCGACCGCCTGGCGGGTGCTGCCCACCCCCAGCATCGACTGCGTGCAGCCCGGCGACCTGGTGCTGCTGATCTGCCCGCACGTGGACACCGTCGGGCCAACCCACCGCCGGCTGCCGGCCGGGTGCACCCTCGCGGTCCTCGTCGACCACGACGCCGCCGCGTCGGCCATCGCCGACATCCTCCAGGCCGGGGCCGACGTCTGCGTACGGGCCGGGTCGACCGCCATCCTGGCCGGCCACCTCGTCGCCTGTCACCGCCGAGCGAGCCGGCCACCGTCACCGGCGGTCGACCGGACCACCGGCCTCGCCGGCGCCGAGCGGCTGGCGGTGACCCGATGACCGACACGTTGAACCGCACCAGCGTCGCGCCCACCGCTCCCGCTCCAGTCGACACGCCGGCACCGGCAACCGCCGCCCCGCCTGCCCCGGTCGATCTGCCGGCGCCCGCGACGGCCACCCGGCCCGGCTCGGACGGCGGCCCCGGCTCCGGATGGCCGCCCACCGAGCCACCACGGTCCGCCGGAATCCCGGCCCTACCACCGCACACCACGCCCACGGACACCCGTCCGTACCGGCGGCGTGGCCGGGTCGCGGCGGCCGGCGTCGCGCTCGTGCTCATGCTGGGCGGCGGCGCGTCCGGCGCGCTGGTCACCGACCGGCTGCTCGCCGACGGCACGACCGCCACCGCGTTACGCGTGACCCCGGCCGGCGCCGCGATCGACTCCCTCGCCGGGGTGGTCGCCGCGGTGTCGCCGAGCATCGTCACCGTCACCGCCGCCGCGAACACGGGCAGCAGCCTCGGCTCCGGTGTCATCCTCGACGCGGACGGGCTGATTCTGACGAACGCCCACGTGATCGCCTCCGGCGGTCAGCTGAGCGTTGAGCTGTCCGACGGGCGTACCGCCCCGGCTGTCCTCGTCGGCCAGGACACCAGCGCGGACATCGCGCTGCTGCGGGCTGACGGCCTCACCGGGCTGACCCCGGCGACACTCGGCAGCGACTCCGCGCTGACCGTCGGCGACCCGGTGCTGGCCTTCGGCAGCCCACTCGGCCTGCAGAACACGGTGACCTCGGGGATCGTCTCCGCGCTGAACCGGTCGGTGGACGACATGAGCGGCCTCATCCAGACCGACGCGGCGATCAACCACGGCAACTCCGGCGGCGCACTGGTCGACACCGCCGGGCGGGTCGTCGGCATCAACGTCGCCATCGCCACCACCGGCCAGGACGCCGGCAGCATCGGGCTCGGCTTCGCCATCCCGATCGACACCGTCCGCACCGTGGTCGATCGGCTCACCGCCGGGCACTGACCCGTCCGGCACCCGCCGGCCCCATCAGATCTGTCCCTACAGAGCCGACAGTGCGTTCATCAGCGGCTCAAGCCCGGCCCAGGCCGGCAGCGGGCTCACACCCGCCTGCGAATCCAGCCGACGATAGCGGTCGCGATGAACAGGATCGCCCCGATCACGAACAGCCAGAACAGGCCCTTCACCACGAGCCCGACGACCACCAGAACCAACCACACCAGCAACAGGGCGACGATCAGTGCGATCATGGGGCGCTGCGTACCCACGTGTAACCTGCGCAAACCGGGCGGTGGACGGGTGCTGCGAAATCACCCACCTCCCAGTTCGGCGCACAACCCGTCGAGGTTCTCACTGGCTCACGTCGGCCGCGCGCCGCAGCAGCGCCCGCCGTTCCGGCTCGGAGCGCACCGCGTCGGCTGCCGCTCGGAACAGCGCCGCGGCGCGGTCCCGGTCGCCGTGCCGGGCGGTCAGCTCGGCCTCGGCGGCCAGCGCCGGCGGGTAGTTGTCCAGCACGCCACCGGCGCGGGCCTCGGCGAGCAGCGCCAGCCCGGCCGCCGGACCGTACGCGTAGCCGTGGGCGACCGCCCGGTTGAGCCGGACCACCGGGGTGGGGCGGAGCTGGACCAGATGGTCGTACCAGCCGGCGATGGCGGGCCAGTCGGTGTCGGCGGCGGTGCGGGCGGTGGCGTGGCAGGCGGCGATCCGGGCCTGCAGGGCGTACGGGCCGTGACCGGCGCGGTCCAGCAGCGCCACGCCCTCGGCGATGGCGTCCTGGTCCCACCGGGACCGGTCCTGCTCGTCGAGGGTGAGCAGGTCGCCGGCCGGGTCGCGGCGGGCGGCGCGGCGGGAGTGGTGCAGCAGGAACAATGCGAGCAGCCCGGCCACCTCAGGCTCCTGCGGCAGCAACTCGTGCAGCAGCCGGGCCAGCCGGATGGCCTCAGCCGTGAAGGCCGGCTCGCCGTCGGCGTCGTACCCCCGGGTGAACAGCAGGTAGAGCACGGCCAGGACGCCCGGCAGCCGCTCGACCAGCGCGGGTCCGGTCGGCACCCGGTACGGGACGCCGGCCGTCGCGATCCGCGTCTTGGCCCGGGTGAGCCGGCGGGTCATGGCGGACTCGCTGACCAGGAAAGCGCGGGCGATGTCGGCGGTGGGCACCCCAGCGATCGTGCGCAGGGTCAGCGCGACCCGGTCCGGCAGAGCCAGCGCCGGGTGGCAGCAGGTGAAGATGAGCCGCAACCGGTCGTCCACCACATCCCCCTCCGGTGGCGCCGGCTCGGGGTCGGTGAGCAGCGCCAGCTCGCGCAGCTTGCGGCGTTCCACGGCAGCCCGGCGCAGCACGTCCACAGCCCGGTTCCGGGCGGTGGTCATCAGCCAGCCGCCCGGATTCCCGGGTACGCCGTCGCGCGGCCACCGTTCCAGCGCCGCCGCGAGCGCCTCCTGGGCGCAGTCCTCGGCGAGGGTCCAGTCGCCGGTCACGCGGATCAGGGCGGCCACGATCCGCGGGTACGCCTCGGCACCCGCTGCGGCGACCGCCCCGGCCGCGTCGGTCACCGGCGTCAGTCCACGAGGGGGCGCAGCTCGATCCGGCCCGCGTACGCCATGGGGTGGGCGCGGGCCACCTCGACCGCCTCGTCCAGGTCGGCGCACTCCAGCAGGTCGAAGCCGACGATCACTTCCTTGGTCTCGGCGAACGGGCCGTCGGTGAGCAGCAGTTCACCGTCGCGGACCCGGACGGTGGTGGCCGCCGACGGCGGCGCGAACCGGCTGCCCGTCACGCGCTGGCCGTTGGCGTCCCGCTCGGCCACCCACTGCTCGATGTCGGGCGCGGCGCTGGGGTCCTTGTCCGGCTCGGTGTCGGTGCAGACGAGCATCATGTACTTCATCGTTCTCTCCTCCGGTCGTGCTTCCACCCAGCCTGACGAACGCGGGCCGCGTGTCCGGACAGCCGCGGGCGAAGAAATTCGTGGGTGATTTCCGGGCCGAGCCGGGGTACTGCCGGGCGATGTTCTTCATCTTCGGGCCTGAGACCAGAGTTGACCGGTCCGGCGTTGTCGTGGACGGCTGCCACATTGTCACCCGCCAGCCGTGCACGCTCGGCCGCCGGCACCGGCGTCGCAGCCGGCCGCTCGCCGGTGCCCGGTCGCCCCGCTCGCCCGGGAACCGCCCCTCCGGCCGCTGACCGGCCTGTGATCTTCGACCCCGTCGCGGGATCTGGTCCGACGTGCGCGAATACGCTGGGGCGGTCGTCCGAACGGGGAGAAACCTTGCGCCATCATCCGGCTGTCGTGCTGGTGGCCGTCCTGCTGTCCACCCTCGCGCTGCCGGTCTCGCTGACCGGCGCGTCCGTCGCGCTGCCCGACATCGGCCGGGATTTGGACGCCGGGCTGGCCGGCGTGCAGTGGGTGGTGAACGGCTACAACGCCACCTTCGCCAGCTTCATGCTCGCCACCGGCGCGCTCGCCGACCTGTTCGGCCGCCGCCGGGTCTACGCCATCGGCGTCGCGGTGTTCGCCGCCGGCGGGCTGCTCGCCTCGGTCGCCGAGAGCATCCTGCTGCTCGACGTCGCCCGCGCCCTCGCCGGGGTCGGCGCGGCCGCCGCCGCGACCAGCGCGTCCGCCCTGCTCGCCGGGACGTTCCAGGGCCGGGCCCAGGCCCGCGCCTTCGGCGTGTTCGGTACGACCATCGGCGTCGGCCTCGCCTTCGGCCCGTCGATCGCCGGGCTGCTCATCGAGGGCTTCGGCTGGCGGGCCGTCTTCGCCGCCCCGGCGCTGGCCGCCTGCGCGGTGCTCGCCCTGGTGCCGCTGCTGCCGGAGTCCCGCCAGCCGCACCCCGGGCGGGTCGACTGGCCCGGCACCGTCTCGTTCACCGCCGCGCTGCTGCTGCTCATCTTCGGGTTCGTGCAGGGCCCCGAGTACGGCTGGGCCGCCCCGGTCATCATCGCGGCGTTCGCCGCCGCGGCGGCGCTGCTGGTGGCCTTCGTCCGGGTGGAGCGCCGCCGCGCCGATCCGATGTTCGACCTGGCGTTGCTGGCCAGCCCCCGGTTCCTCGGCATCTGCCTGGCGGCGGCCACCATCGTGGCGGTGCTGGTGCCGCTGCTGGTCTACCTGCCGTCGTACCTGACCACGGTGGTCGGGCTCAGCGCCGGCGCGGCCGGCGCGACGCTGATCCTGCTCACCGCCCCCACCCTGGTGCTGCCGCTGCTCAGCGGCGCACTGACCCGGCTGGTCCCGGCCACCGCGGTCACCGTCGTCTCGGTGGCCGTGGTCGCCGTCGGCGCGGCCTGGGCCACCGTCCTCGGCCCGCACGCGGACACCGCGACGCTGGCCGGTCCGCTGCTGACCATCGGGGTCGGGGTGGGCCTGTCCATCGGGCTGCTCGACGCAATCGCCATCGGCAGCGTCGCCCCCGCCCGCGCGGCGACCGGCGCCGGGATGATCAACACGGCCCGCCTGACCAGCGAGACCGTGGCCATCGCCGTGGTCGGCGCGGTGCTGGCCAGCACCACCGCCGGCCGGCTCGCCGACCCGGGCTTCACCGGCGGGCTGCGGACGGTGCTGTGGTCGATGGCCGGGCTGGCGGCGGCCGCCGCGGTGACCGTCGCCGTACTGGTCCGCCGGGGCGCGGCCCGCGTCAGCCCGGCAGAGACGGTGACCGAAGCGGAGCCGGCCGCCGGGCCGACCGCCGCCTAGCGCCGGTGGTGGCCCCGGCCGCCGGGGCGGTGCAACCAACCGCAGCACTCGTGCGCCTGAGCTTCGACGTCCGGGCATGGACGGGACTGGAGCGGAGATGGCGGTGGGGACGGAGGTCGCCGAGCCGGTGTCGCTGGGCGAGGACGGGTTCAGGACCGTGTACGAGGAGCAGTTTCCGCTGCTCGTCCGGTTCGCATACCTGACGACGGGGAGCGCGGCGGCAGCGGAGGACCTGGTGCAGGAGACCTTCGTGGAGCTCTACCGGCACCGTGACCGGGTCCGCGCTCCGGTGCCGTGGCTGCGGCGTGCGGTCGCGAACCGGTGCACCTCCTGGGTACGGCGCCGGGTGCTGGAACGCCGCCACGCGTTCCGCGACCCGGACCCGCCGTACGCCCCGACGTCAGCGGACGGTCCGGCGGTGCGGGCGGCCCTGCGCCAGGTACGCCCACGCCAGCGTGCCGCCCTCTTCCTCCGCTACTACCTGGACCTGCCGGAGCGGGAGATCGCGGAGGCGCTCGGCTGCGCCCCCGGCACCGTCAAGGCGCTCCTGCACCGTGGACTCGCGAACCTGAAGGGACAGCTCGATGTCTGACCGCGCACAGTGGACCCGGTCGGTGCTGGACCGGGCGCTCGCCGACCAGACCTTCCCCACCCCGCCCGTCGCCGTCGTCGTGGCGCGCGCCGAGCGGCGGCCGGCACGCAGCGGCTGGCCGGTGCTGGCCGCCGCGCTGGCGACGGCGTGCGCGCTGGTCGCCGGCTCCCTCGTCGGGCCGGTGAGCCGGCTGCTCTTCGGCGAGCTGGGACCGGGGCGGCCGCTGTCCGGGATGCCCGCCGCCGAGCGAGCCGAGGTGGCCGCCCAGTGCCCGGTGTCCGGTCACGGCGACCGACTGCTCAACTCGGTGACCTGGCCGGACGGTCGCCGGGCGGCGGCCGCGGTGAACGGCACGGGGTACTCCTACTGCGTCTCCGACCGCTCCGGGGAACTGCGCCCCCTCATCGAGGGGCAGGTGGATCCCGGCCAGGATCCGCTGGCCTGCGCGCCTCGCTCCTGCCGGTACGGCAGTCTGACCGGGCTGCTGTCCGCCCTGCCGGTCGGGGCGTGGGTCATCGCGGTGGGCCCTGCCCCGGCAAACGCGGTGCGGGTGCGCGGGCGCACCGACGCCGGTGACCTGGTCGAGGCGCCGGTGGTGAACCGCACCTGGATCCTGCGCGCCGACACCCGGACCCGGTCGAGCATCGACGTGCGGAGCGTGGACCTGATCGCCGCCGACGGCACGATCCTGTTCACCGTGCGCTGACCCGAGCGGCGGCTATCGTGGCGTGTCGTGACGGACACCGCGCAGCGCCTGGCCGAGATCCGGGGTGGTGTGCCGCCCCGACGGCACAACGCCCGCACCATCGCCGCGTTGACCGGCAACCCGGGCTGCACCCGGCGGGCGGTGCTGGACAGCGCCGGGGTGGACAAGCCGAAGCTGGCCGAGCGGATCGGCTTCCCGGCCCGGTTCGGCCAGTCCCGCTTCGCCATCACCCGGGGCAACGCCTTCGAGGCCCAGGTGAAGGCGGACGGCGGTGCGGAGTTGCTGCGGCTGGTCGCCGAGCGGCTGGGCGTACCGGTGCCGGCGGGCGCGACCTGGACGGACCTGGGTGGGGCCGAGGACCTGCCGGACCGGCACGAGCGGTCCCGGGCGGCGCTGACCGGCGACGGCGACGAGCCGGCGCTGTTCGACCATCCGCTGCTCGGGCTGGACGTGGCCGGCCGGCGGGTGCACCTGGAACCGGACCTGGTCGCGGCCCGGCTCGGTGGCCGCTTCCACGTGGTGGAGATCAAGTCCTTCCCGGTGATCGACGGTCAGGCCGACCCGGCCAAGGTCTCCGCCGCCGCCATCCAGTCCGCCGTCTACGTGCTGGCGCTGCGCGAGCTGCTGGCCGCCGCCGGGCACGACCCGGACCTCGTCTCGCACGAGGTGGTGCTGGTCTGCCCGCGCGACTTCGCCAACCGGCCGGTGGCCAGCCTGCTCGACGTCCGTAAACAGCTGCTGGTGCTGCGCCGCCAACTCGACCGGATGGACCGGATCGAGGACCTGCTCGCCGACGTGCCGGACGGCTTCACCGCCGACCTGACCGCCGACCCGGCGACCCTGACCGCCGCGCTGACCGGGGTACCCGCCCGTTACGCGCCCGAGTGCCTGGCCGCCTGCGAGCTGGCGTACTTCTGCCGGCACGAGGCGCGCGGCCACACCACCGCGCTGGGGCGACCGGTGCGGGAGGCGCTGGGCGGCATCGCCGACGTCGGGGAGGTGCTGGCGCTGGCCGACGGCGTGCGCGCCCCGGACCCGGAGCAGACGGAGGCCGCCGCCCTGCTGCGCGCCGCCACGCGCCTGCGCGCCGACGCCCTCGCCGGAAACCCCGCATGAGCACGCTGCGCCGGCCCGCCCGGCCCGTCCCGCCCCGGAGGTCCCGGTGAGCACCCTGCGCGCCCTCGCCAAGGCGCAGGCCGTCGCCGCCGGGCTGGCCCAGCCGGTGGCCACCGTCCGGCACCTGCACCTGTCGGACCGCCCGCTCGTGGTGGTGCCCCTCGCCATGGCGGGCGAGGCCAACGCCCCACTCGCCGCCATGGTCGGCACCGCCCACGACGAGGCGCGGCTGCTGGTCGTGCCGCAGCCCCGCAACCGCGACCAGCGGTTCGCGTTCGCCGCCGAGCTGGCCGGGATCATGCTGCCGTACCTGGACTCGTTCTGCGGGGTCAGCGAGGCGGTGCCGGTCGATCGGGGCAAGGACGTGCGGTACCGGTACGTCGACGCGCCGCAGTTGCTGCTGCCCAACCCGGCCGGGATCACCTTCCTACGGCTGTTCGGCCGCTCGACCCGGTTCCGCCGCCCGGACGGCGACTATCCGGTGCATCCGTCGGTGCCGCTGCTCGGGCGCTGGCTGACGTTCTTCGCCGAGCGCGCCGAGCATCCCGGCTCGGCGGCGTTGGTGGCGATGACCGAGGCGTTGACCCTGCACTGGGCGACCGGGCAGAGCGCGGTGGAGGACCTGCACCTGCCGGCGCTGCTCGGCTGGCTCGACCCGCCGCCCGGCTCGACCGGCGCCGAGGCGGCCGCCCGGGCCGAGGACCCCCAGGTGTGCCCGCCCGCCGGCCCGGCCACCGACCCGGACTTCGACAACCGGCGGCTCGCCCCAGCGATGGCCGCGTACGCCGAGGCCGACGGCGACCCGGCCGCCCGGTCGGCGGCGTACGCGGAGCTGGAGCGGCTGCTGCGCGACCAGCTCACGCCCACCTGGGAGCTGATGTGGCGCGGCGTCGGGCTGCTGCGCGCGCTGCCGCCCGGCACCCGGGTGGCCAGCCGGTGGGACGGCGACAAGGACGCCTTCACCGGGTACGCCGAGTACGTCGACGACGGCGGCGGGCCGCAGCCGCGCCGGGACGGGGCGGTGGCCGCGGCGGTGCGGCTGCACCGGCTGGAGCGGGCCCTCACCTCGTATGCGGTGCAGCGTGCCTACGACGACCCGCTCGTGATGGCCGAGCACCGGCTGACCGGGGAGGCGTTCGTCGGTGACGTGACCCTGGCCGACCCGAAGCGGGTGGACGACACCGGCAAGCGGCCGGTGCTGCGCCCCCGCATCCAGGTGGTCACCACCGAGCCGGTGCTGGTGCCGGTCGGGGCGACCCTCTACTCGCCGGCGCGGCCCGGCCAGAAGGCGAAGGTGGTCTTCCTGACCCCCGGCGCGGACGGAAAGACCGAGGTGGTGCTGGAACTGTCCGGCGGGATGGGGCGCGGGCTGACCGCGCCGCCGGGCACCGTGCCGGAGGTGGGGGAGCGGCTCTGCCTCACCACCCTGTCGGATGCGTTCCTGCCGGCCGGGAACTTCCCCGCCACGGAGGAGACCCCGTGGACCCACGGCGGCCCGCCGACCGTCGGGCCGGCACCCGAGAGCGGCGACGGGGACCCGGCGGAGGAATGGACCTGAATTCCAGGATGGCGCGATGAGCGGCGATCACGACCGGGTGCGGCGCAGCTACGACACGGTCGCCGCCGAGTACCGGCAGCGGCTGGCCGACGAGTTGGCGGGCAAACCCCTCGACCGGGCGTTGCTGGCCGCCCTGGTCGAGCTGGCCGGGCCCGGGGCGCCGGTGGCGGACCTCGGCTGCGGGCCGGGGCACGTGACGCACTGGCTGGCCGGGCGGGGTGTCCCGGCGGTGGGCATCGACCTGTCGCCGGGCATGGTGGCGCAGGCCCGCCGCGCGTACCCGGGAGTGGAGTTCCGCGAGGGTGACCTGCTGCGGCTGCCCGCCGCGGACGCCGAGTTCGGCGCGGCGGTGGCCCTGTACTCGGTCATCCACCTCGCCCCCGACGAGCTGCGGCCGGCCCTCGCCGAGGCCCGCCGGGTGCTGCGGCCGGGTGCGCCGCTGCTGGTCGCGGTGCACCTGGGCAGCGAGGTGCGGCACCTGGACGAGTGGTGGGGACACCGGGTGGACGTCGACTTCCACTTCCTCACCGCGGAGACGCTGCTCGGTGCCCTGCAGGACGCCGGGTTCACGATCGAGGCGCGCCTGGAACGGGCGAGCTACCCGCACGAGGTGGAGACCCGGAGGCTGTACGTGCTCGCCCGTCCCTGTCCCTGACGCCCGGATCAGGGGAGGGTGGCCAGGGCCTCGCGCGCCTCGTCCGCCGTCGGCCGCTGCGGGTCGGCGGCCAGCAGCGCCTCCAGCACCCTGCGGTACGCCACGTCCTGCGCGGCCCCGGCGGACACCTCGACGTCCGGGATCACCCCGCAGCCCTCCCAGTTGGTGCCCGTCACCGGGTTGACCGGCCGGAGCACCGGCACGGTCAGTTCCAGGTGCGGGTGTACCCGGTGGCCGACGCAGGGGTGCGCGCCACCCCCGGTCCGCTCGCCGACCACGGTCGCCCGGCCGAGCTGCTGCAGGTCGTACGCCAGTTCCTCGCCGCCGGAGACCGTCTTCGCGGAGGTCAGCAGGTGGACTGGCTTGCCGGCCCCGTACGGCGGGACCGGCAGGTGGGCGGCGCTCCAGAACTGGTGGGCGTTGCCGGCCCGGTCGTACATGGTGTGCAGGTGCGTGGGCTCGGCGAAGAACCAGCCGCAGATCAGGGCGACCATGTCGGGGCTGCCGCCCCGGTTGCCGCGCAGGTCGAGCAGGAGCGCGTCGGTGCTGTCGAGCAGCCGCAGCGCGGCCGTCATGGCGTCGCCGGCGATCCGCGGCGGGAACAGGCACGGCCGGATGTCCAGCAGGCCGACGTTGCCGGCCAGCCGTTGCACCCGGGCGATGCCGCCCATGGTGGCGGCGGCCTCCCGGGCCCAGAAGCCCTCGTCCGGGTCCTCGTCGCGCTCGGGCAGGGCCGCGGCGTGGTGCTTGAGCCGCAGGTGCGAGTCGCCGTTGGCCGCCTGGAGGTCCGCGGTGACCAGCGGGGCGAGGGCCGCCGGGGCGGTCGCGTCCGCGTACCCGCCGGCGCGGAGCCGGTCGCCGAGGTGTGTGGCGATCCGTTCGGCGACGTCGGGCAGGACGTAGTGCTCGGTGACCAGCTTCGCGGCCCGCTCGACGACCTCGGTGATCTCGTCCTGGCGCATGTGTGTTCCCCCGTCCGGTGTGGTGAGCGTCAGTAGAGCAGCCGGATTGACAAAGCGTCAAGAGAAATGGACGCTTTGCGGGTGACCGACGAGACTGCCGACGCGCTGCGGGTCCGCACCCCGGCCCAGTTCAAGGCGCTGGCCCACCCGTTCCGCCACCGGCTGCTCTTCGCGCTCGGACCCGGCCCCGCCACCATCAGCCAACTCGCCGCCGGGCTCGGCACGGCGAAGGGCACCGTCGCCCACCACCTCAAGGTCCTCACCGAGGCGGGCATGGTCCGGCCCGCCCACACCCGCCAGGTACGCGGCGGCACCGAGCAGTACCACGAACGCAGCTACCGCCGCCTCGTCGGCGAGACCGTCGACTCCGAGACCACCGCCGCCATGCTGGGCGCGGTCGCCGAGGAACTGGCCGGCGACCCCGACCCGCTGCTGCACCTGCGCCACCTGCGGCTCACCCCCGAGCAGGCGCAACGGCTCCGAGCCACCCTGGACGACCTCGTCGGCGACACCGAGGAAGCCGCCCCGGATCAGCCCCGCTACGGGGTCCTCGTCGCCCTCTACCGCCGCCACGACACGCCGTCACCGACCTGATCCAGCACGGCTGACCGACGCCGATCGGCTCTGGCGGCGATACCGAGCGGTAGTTAGGCTGGCGGCGTTCGCCGTCCGCAACCGGTCCTCAACGTCGAGGGTGCGCACACAGAGAGCCGGAGCGATGCCGTTGTACCCCAGCAGGACGTGAGCCTCGCCGCCCCGGGCGTGGCCCGTCCCTCGATCTCCGGCCGCGTCGGGCTCGTCGCGGCCGCGTTCGTCGTACTCACCGAAGCCCTCTGGCTGGTGGCCGGGCTGCCCGGCGCGGCCCTGGCCAGCGACCTCGGCGCGATCGCGGTGGCGAGCTGGGCGGCGGTGGCCTGCGCCGGGGTGGCCCGGCGACACCCCGAGCCGCTGCAACGATTCTGGGCGCTGCTGGCCGTCACCATGACCCTCGCCGCGACCGGCCGGATCGTGTGGACGGTCGAACGGCTCGCCGGGCAGGACCTGCCGCACACCGCGCTCGTCGGCGGGCTCTTCACCGCCGGCATCGTCACCGGCACCGCCGCGCTGCTCTGCTCGCTGGCCGCCCCACGCAGCCTCGTCGGGCAGGCCCGCACCCTGCTCGACGGGGTGATCGTCGGGCTGGCCCTCATCCCGATCGCCTGGCTGGTGGTCTTCCGCGACATCGCCGCCGCCGACCTGGCCGACCCGCTGCGCACCTTCGGGCTGCTCTACCCGATGTTCGACCTGATGCAGCTCACCATCCTGGTGGCGGTCGCCGGCCCGGCCCGTCCGATGTGGCGGGCGCACACGCTGATCGGCGTCAGCCTCGCCGCCCGGGCCATCGCCGACACCGTCTACGTCTACCTCGTCGCACACGGCACCCACACCCCCGGCCACGTGATCGACCTCTGCTGGCCGCTGAGCTACCTGCTGATCGGCGCCGCCACCCGGTGCCCCCCGCCTGCCGGCGACGACGGCGACGACGGCACCGAGTCGCCGCTGCCCCCGTGGTGGCGGGTCGCCCTGCCGTACCTGCCGGTCGGCGGGGCGATCGTCGCCGTGGTGCTCGCCCGGCGGCCCACCGGGCAGAGCCCACACCTGATCTTCGTCGCCATGATGGCGCTGCTCGGCGTGCTGGCGCTGCGGCAGGGGCTGGCCGCCAACGAAAATCTGCGGCTGGTCGCCTGGCTGCGCCGGCTCGCGTACTCCGACCAGCTCACCGGCCTACCCAACCGGCTGACCTTCACCCGGCGGCTGCGCCGGGCCCTGCGCCACGACGGCCCGGTCGCCGTGCTGCTCCTCGACCTGGACGGGTTCAAGCAGGTCAACGACCGCTTCGGGCACGCCGCCGGGGACCGGCTGCTGACCACCATCGCGGACCGGATGCGCGACGCCCTCGGCGCCGACGGGATGATCGCCCGGCTCGGCGGCGACGAGTTCGCGGTGCTGGTCGACCGGGACCGGCCGGTGCCGCCCGAGCGGCTCGCCGAGCGGCTGCTCGCCGCCCTCGAGCCGCTGCCCGGCGAGGAGGACCTCGGCGTGCACCCGTCGGCCAGCATCGGCATCGCCGAGTACGGCCCGCAGCACACCTCCCACACCGACCTGCTCCGCGACGCCGACATCGCCATGTACGCGGCGAAGGCGGCCGGCAAGTCCGCGTACCGGACCTGCACGCCGCAGCTGCGCGAGTCGGCGGTGACCCGGGCCGAGCTGATCGCCGACCTGCGCCGCGCGGTCGACGAGGGGCAACTGCTCATTGAGTTCCAGCCGATCGTCGACCTGGCCACCGGGACGGTCCGCAGCGCCGAGGCGCTGGTCCGCTGGCGGCACCCCCGGCTCGGGGTGCTCCCACCGGCGAAGTTCCTGCCGCTGGCCGAGGAGACCGGGCTGATCCTGGCGATCGACCGGTGGGTGATCCACCAGGCGTGCCGGGCCGCCGCGACCTGGCGGGAAGAAGCGCCCGAGGTCACCGTGGCGGTCAACATCGCCGCCGCCCACCTGCGCCGCCCCGACCTGATCGCCACGGTCGCCGCCGCCACCTCGGATGCCGGCCTGCCGCCCCGCGCGCTCACCCTCGAACTGACCGAGTCGGCGCTCATCGACGGCAGCGAGACCGTGTTGGAGCGGCTGCGCCAGCTCCGCGACCTCGGCATCCGCATCGCCATCGACGACTTCGGCACCGGCTACTCCTCGCTCAGCTACCTACATCGGATCCCGGCCACCGAGCTGAAGATCGACCGGTCCTTCGTGTCCCGACTGGACGCCGAGGACACCCGGGCGTACGCCACCGTCGAAATGGTCAACCGACTGGCCGACGCGTTCGACCTGGCCGTGGTGGCCGAGGGGATCGAGACCGGCACCCAGCACGCGGCGGTGACCGCGATCGGCTGCCTGCACGGCCAGGGCTTTCGGTACGGGCGGCCGACCACCCTGGCCGAGCTGCGCACCATGCTCACCCCGGTCGACGCCACCCGCTGACCGGCCCGGCCAAGGCGGGTCGAAAGTCCCGGGTGGAACAGGGGGTTCGGCCCTGCTTCACGGGCTGGGCCGGCGGTGACGATGAGACGGACATCGAAAACTCGTCACCAGCCACACAGGAGCCGTCATGAAGCGCCGGACCTTGGATCTGCTGTTCAGCATCGGCGGGCTGGGCCTCGCGGTCCTGCTGCTCGTCGTGGGCATCGTCCTGACCACAAACGCCAACTTCGCCAACACCTACGTGCACGACCAGCTCGCCGCGCAGCACATCAGCTTCAAGCCGGCCGATCAGCTGACCGACGAGGAGAAGAAGTCGGACTGCCTGCGCGAGTACGCCGGCCAGCAGCTCACCACCGGCAAACAGGCCGAGTGCTACGCCAACGAGTTCATCGGCCTGCACCTCAAGTCGATTTCCGGCGGCCAGACGTACGCCGACCTGGGCAAGCCGGAGGCCGCGCTGAGGCAGCAGGTGGCCCAGGCCGAGCAGACCAACGCCGCCAACCTGCCCGACCTGCAGAAGCAGCTCGCCGAGGTCACCGCCCAGCGGGAGACCGTCTTCAAGGGCGAGAGCCTGCGCGGCATGCTGCTGACCTCGTACGGGTTCAGCGAGTTCGGCCGCAAGGCCGCGCAGGGTGCCCTGGCTATGTACCTGGGTGCGGCGCTGCTCCTGCTGCTGTCGATCGCGGGCCTGGTGCACGCGTTCCGCACCCCGGCCAGCGAGACGTTCGCCGCGCCGCAGCGGGCCAAGGAGCCCGTCACCGCCTGACCCCGCCGTGATCGCCCCCGGCCTTCCTGATGAGGCCGGGGTGATCGGCTTTCCGGCACGCTCGGTGTGAGGTGGGACGCAGAATCTGGCTTGACCCTCACGTAACGGTAGGCGGGAGCCTTGGCTGTGGAAGGGAGGGAACCATGGCTTACACGGTGGGTCAGGTGGCGCGGGCGGCCCGGGTCACGGTCCGCACGCTGCACCACTACGACGAGATCGGGCTGCTGTCGCCGAGCGGGCGTACCCCGGCCGGCTACCGCCGCTACTCGGATGTGGACCTGGAGCGGTTGCAGGTCATCCGGGCCTACCGGGAGCTGGGGTTCCCGTTGGAGGAGATCGCCGAGATCCTCGACGACCCGGGTGGGGACCCGCTGCCGCACCTGCGCCGGCAGCACGAACTGCTCAGCGGGCGGATCGGGAAACTGCGGGAGATGGTCGCGGCGATCGAGCTCGCGATGGAGGCGAGAGCATTGAGCATCCAGCTGACGCCGGAGGAGCGGTTCGAGGTCTTCGGGGACTTCGACCCGGACGCGCACGCCGAGGAGACGGAGCGGCGCTGGGGCGGCACGGAGGCGTACCGGCAGTCGAGCGAGCGGGTCGGCCGGTACGGCAAGGAGGACTGGCTGCGGAACAAGGCCGAGAACGCGGACTGGGGGCGGCGGCTCGCCGAGCTGATGGCCTCGGGTGCCCCGGCCGACAGCCCGGAGGCGATGGCGCTGGCCGAGGAACACCGGCAGCTCATCACCCGCTGGTTCTACGACTGCTCGTACGAGATCCACACCGGGCTGGCGGACATGTACGTCAGCGACCCGCGCTTCACCGCGTACTTCGAGAAGATCCGGCCCGGGATGGCCGCGTACCTGAACGAGGCCATCCACGCGAATGCGATCAACCGGGCCTGACCCGGTCCGGGTGCCAGGATGGGCCGGACGGCTCACCCGCGGGAGGTCCTGTTGATCATCGTCGCCGGCACCCTCTACGTCGATCCCGCCGAGCGGGACGCCTACCTGGCCTCCTGCGTGGCGGCCGTCCAGGCGGCCCGCTCGGCGCCCGGCTGCATCGACTTCGCGGTCAGCGCCGACCTCGTCGAGCCGGGCCGGATCAACGTCTACGAGCGGTGGGAGTCCGACGAGCAGTTGCTCGCCTTCCGGGGGTCCGGCCCGGTCGAGGAGCAGGTGGCGGCGATCCGGGGCGCCGAGGTGCACAAGTTCCGCATCTCGGGGGTCGAGGCGCCCTGAGTCGGGCACTCACGGCACGGCGGGTCTGGCTGCTGATGGCATTGACAGTGGAGTGCGGCGCGGGAGGTGACTGGGTCGCCGACTACGTCTCGTCGGTGCGACGCGAACTTGCCTTTTTGCGACAGCTCGTGGCTCAAGGAGGCCACCCGTGACCCCCAGCGCCGCCAGGATCCGGCGTTCGTGAGTGGTGCCAGCGCGGCGAGCAGTGCGACCACGGCTTTCACGGCCTTCGGTAGTCGTCCGTGCCCCGGCTCAGCTTGGAAGTGCGGCGGGTGGTGGTTCCGGTGGCAGACTCGGGGCCAGGCGCCGCAGCGACGAGAAGGTCGGCACCAGCGCGTCGTACAGCTCGGAGAAGAGCGGCAGCAGGGTGGCGTAGGTGGCGGCGGCGGCCGGATCGGGGCGTACGGTTTCGTGGATTTCGACCAGGTCGGCGGCGACGTCGATCGATTCGATCAGGCCGAGTGCCTGCATGCCGAGCAGCGCGGCGCCGAAGCTGGATCCCTGGTGGCCGGCGGGGAAGCGCACCGGCATGCCGAGGGCGTCGGCGAGGATCTGCCGCCACAGTGGGCTGCGGGCGAAGCCGCCGCTGGCGCGGACCTCGCGTACCTCGTTGCCGGCGGCTCGGACCGAGGTGAGGACCAGGGCGAGTTGCTGGCAGACCCCTTCCAGCGCGGCTCGGACGAGGTGTTCGCGCCGGTGGCCGTGGGTGAGCCCGACGTAGGCGCCGCGGGGTACCGCGCTCCAGTGCGGTGCGCGTTCGCTGAGCAGGTACGGCAGCATGATCAGCCCGCCGGAGCCGACCGGTGCCTGGGTGGCCAGTTCCAGCAGTTTTTCCTCGGCGTGTTCGCCGAGTTCGGGGGCGAGTGCTTCGCCAGCCCACTGCAGGACGATGCCGCCGTTGTTGATGGCGCCGCCGACCACCCAGCGGTTCTCGGTGAGGGCGTAGCAGAAGACGCCGCCGAGGGGGTCGACGCCGGGGCGTTCGACCATCACGCGCATGGCGCCGCTGGTGCCGATGGAGCAGGCCACCTCGCCGGGGTGGACCGCGCCGAGGCCCAGGTTGGCCAGTGGTCCGTCGCCGGCGCCCACCACGATCGGGGTGTCGGCGGGCAGGCCGGTGGCGGCGGCCGCCTCGGCGGTCAGTCCGGGCAGCACGTGGGTGGTCGGTACGAGTTGGGGGAGCTGCTCCTCGGTGATGCCGGCGATGCCGAGCGCTTCGGCGTCCCAGGCCAGCTGGTGGATGTCCATCAGGCCGGTGGCGGAGGCGACCGAGTGGTCGGTGACCAGTGCCTCGGCCAGCCACCGCAGCACGAAGTCCTTGATGCCGACCCAGTGCGCGACCTGTTCGAACAGTTTTGGTTCCTGCTCGGCGAACCAGACCAGCTTCGGTAGCGGTGCCATCGGGTGGATCGGTGTGCCGGTGCGCCGGTGGATGGTCAGGCCGGACGGTAGGGCGCGCAGCCGTTCGGCCTGGCTGCTGGCCCGGGAGTCGGCCCAGGTGATCGACGGGGTGAGCGGGGTGCCGTCGGGGTCCAGGCCGATCAGGCTGTGCATCGCGCTGCTGAAGGACAGCCCGGCGACCGGTCCGGGCAGTTCGGCGACCACGGCCCGGATCGACTGCACCACCGCGTCGAAGATCACCTGTGGGTCCTGCTCGGCGTAGCCGGGGTGCGGCTCGTTGAGGGGGTAGCCGTGGGAGTGGGCGACGACTTGCCGTCCGCCGGTGTCGTAGGCGACCGCCTTGGTGCTGGTGGTGCCGATGTCCACGGCAACCACGACGGTCGGTTCGCCCACCCGGTCCACCTCCTCGCCGTCGCCTCACGGCCCGTTGCGGCTGACGTTACCGACGGTGCGATCCCCTCGTAGGGCGAAGCGGGGCAGCCGAGATCGTGGGGGGAGCCGACGGTCGAGCGTCGGCCTAACGTGCTGGTCAATCACCCGATCGGCTGGATTTGCAACTTGCGCGTGTCTTGATGCCCCTCTGCGGCAGTTGACAGGAGTGACACCCGGTGGGCTCGCGCGGCGGAGGAGTCGGCGTGGCGATGACTAATTCGACGGGTTCCACGTGGCGGTACCGGTGGGCGCATCGGCAGAACGAACGGCGGCTGCGGCTCTTTCACGCGGCCGACGAGGCGTGGCGACGGCGCGACGAGGAGCTGCGCCGGCTGCGTAGCCTCGCCGCGTCCTTCCACGGCTCCGCCGACGCGGGCAACGGTCTGCCCATGGAGCTGGCCCCCGGTGAGGTGGTCTTCTGGACGCTGCCGGCCGCGCAACTGGTCGAGGTACGGCACACCGCCGTGCTGCCGGCCCCCGAGCTGACCGTCGAGCCGGACCCGCCCGAGCTGCGCCGCCGCCGCCCCGAGGGGGTCCGGGCCGTCGACGCCGGGCTCGCCGTGCTGACCAACCGACGGCTGGTGCTGCTCGGCGGGCGCGGCCGGCGCGACTGGGCGTACGGGAGGATGACGGGGCTGTCCCACGACCCGGGCGCGCCGGTGACGCTGATCCAGGTCCTGGACCGGCGGCGCACCTCCGGCGTGATGCTGCCCACCGGCGCGGTGCCCGACTTCCGGTTCAAGCTGACCCTGGCCTTCGCCGACGCGATCGAGCAGCGGGCCGCCGTCGTCGCCCAACTCGACGAACTGATCGGAGAACATGCCGCGGCCCGGCCGGTCCGGGCTGCCATCGCCACGCCCGGCCAGGCCCGAATCGCCGCGCTGGTCGGCCCGCGCGTTGTCGCGGTCGGGGTGGCCGTCGCCCTGATCGTGCCGGCGATGGTGTTCAGGTCCAACCCGCCGGGACGTGCCGGCACGGAGATGGCCTCCGTGGCCACCTCGGCGGCTACTCCGACACCCACACCCATGCCCCCGGTGATCGCACCAGCGGTGCGGATCGCGCCCACCGCCGCGCCGGAACCCCGCCACACCCGCACCAAGCCCACGCCGACACCGTCGCGGGTGCCGAAGCCGGCCGAGCGGCGCTGCGGCGCCCCGGTCAACCCCTTCGGGTACGACTTCTGCGGCGGCTCCCGGATCCGCAAGCCAGCCCGCGGCGTCTGCGACTGGTTCGACTGTGTCCCCCGTTTCTGGTCCGGAACCGGCTGGCTGGTGCAGTGCCGCGACGGCACGGTCAGCCTGTCCGGCGGGCAGCGGAACGCGTGCGCCGGCCATCTGGGCTTCCGTCGGACTGTCTGGAGTTGACCGCTCAGCCGAAGTCGGGCACGGTCAGCGAGCCGTCCGGGCCGAGTGGGAACCCCGGGTTCCAGGCGATCTCCCACGGGTGACCGTCCGGGTCGGTGAAGTAGCCCGCGTACCCGCCGTAGAACGTCTCCCGGGCCGGGCGGGTGACCGTCGCCCCCGCCTCGGCTGCCTGGTGCAGGATCTCGTCGACCTCCGCGCGGCTGCGCACGTTCTGCGCCAGGCCCAGCCCGCCGAAGCCGTCCGCGCCCCGGTCGGTCAGCCCCGCGTCCTCGGCCAGCTTGTCGCGCCCCCAGAGCACCACCACCAGCCCGCCGGCCTGGAAGAAGACGGTCTCCTGCACCTCCTGGCCGCGCCAGCCGAGCCGTTCGTAGAACGTGCGGGCCCGGGCCAGGTCGGCCACGCCGAGGGTGATGATGTTGACGCGTTGCTCCATTTCCGGACCGTACCGCCGCTGCCGTGCTCGGGCCACGACGGCACCCGCCCGGTCTACGCCTGACCACTCCGCCCGGACCAGACGGCGGGCTTCCCGAGCGGCAACAGCCCACCGAAGACCAGCGCGGCACCGACCGGCAGCAGGTCCAGGTTCACCGCGATCGCGACGAAGCCTGCCAGCACCAGCACCGGTCCCGAGGCCGGCAGCAGCCGCAGCACGGCGGCCCGGACCAGCAGCACCAGCAGGCCCAGCTCGAACAGCGCCGGCCCGCCGAGCAGCACCACCTCCGGTGTGGCCACCGCGTCGGCGAAGCGCGGGAACAGGTCGCCGAGGATCACCCACACGAAGCCGGCTGCACCGATCAGGCCGGCCAGCGCGGCCACGTCGTCCACCGTCCGCAGCCGGGACGAGGCGGTACGCAGTCGCCCGTGCAGCCCGACGATCACCGCCCCGAATGCGACGATGCCCAGCAGGAACAGGGTGTGCCCGGTCATCCACTGCCATGCTGACTTGTCGCGGTGCCCGTCCAGGCCGTCGATCAGGCGCAGGATGCCGTAGCTGAGCAGCAGCAGCGGCGCGGTCACCGCCACCGGCCGCAACCAGTGGTACGAGGAGACCCGGGAATTGGTCGTCGTCATTGCCCCAGCCTGTCAGCGGCTTGGGCCGGGGACATCGGGGTCGGACCCGTATCCGCCCCGGAACCGGCCCCGGGTCGGTCTCCGGGTTAACCGGTCGCGTCCGCGCCTGGCCGGGCATTACCGTCCGCACGTGTCCCGCACAGTGACCCTCGTGCTCGTCGACCAGGCCGGCCGGCCACTCGGCGCCCTCCCCGCGTACGACGTGCCGGAGCCGTGGTGGCAGCAGGTCGGCGCGATCGTCGACGGGGCCCGCCGCCGCTACGGCATCGACGTGGCCGTGCTGCGGCTGCTCGCCGCCGACCGCCCCGAACCGCCCGGCGGCCACCTCACCTACCTCGGCCAGGTCACCACGCCCCCGGCGGTGCCGCTCGACCCGGTGGCGGTGGATCTGTCGCCGCACCCGTTGCGCGCCCCCTGGGCCGAATCCGGCGGCCCGGCCCGCAGCCTCGCCTGGGCCACCGCCGAACTGCACCGCCTCGGCCGGCCGGTGACCGCGGTCGAACAGCACCGCACCTGGAACCTGTCCGCGATCTGGCGGCTCGACGGCGACCAAGGCAGCGCCTGGCTCAAGCAGGTGCCCGCCTTCTTCCGGCACGAGGCCGGCGTGCTGCGCTGGCTCGCCGCCGCCGCGCCCGGCACCGCACCCGCCCTGCTCGCCGCCGACGACACCGGCCGCATCCTGCTCGACCACGCGCCCGGCGAGGACCGCTACGCCGCCGACGACACCGAACGCGCCACGATCGCCGCCGACCACCACACCGTCCAACTGCGCGCCGCCGGCGACGTTGACGGGCTGCTCGCCGCCGGCGTACCCGATCTGCGGGGGCCGGTGCTGGCCGCCTGGATCCGCGACGGGCTCGCCCCGCACGACCTGTCCGTCGCCGCCGACCTGCTCGCCGCCCTCGACGACCGGCTCGATGAGGTACGCCGCTGCGGGCTGCCCGACACGCTCGTCCACGGCGACCTGCATCCCGGCAACGTGCGCGGCGACGGCGTGCGGCGGGTGATGATCGACTGGGGCGACTCGTTCGTCGGGCACCCCGCCTTCGACATCCTGCGCCTCACCGAGACCCTCGACCCGGCCGCCGCCGCGCCGATGCTCGACGCCTGGGCCGCCCGCTGGCGGGCCGACGTGCCGGGCAGCGACCCGCACCGGGCCGTCGACCTGCTCCGCCCGGTCGCCCCGCTGCGGATGGCCGCCGTGTACGCGATGTTCCTCGCCAGCATCGAACCGAGCGAACACCCCTACCACGCGGGTGACGTGCCGGCCTGCCTGAAACGGGCCGCCGCCGAGGCCACCCGGGGCTGACGTCCACCGCGGACAAAAAAGGGCAAGGAGCAACTCCCTGCCACTCTCAACATATATCGCACTGGGGGTCTTGCGGCAAGACCCGCGTCGTGCCGCAGAATCTCCCGTCGAAGCCAGAACCTGTGGAAATCAGGGATTCGCGAACTACGCGCGTTTTGTCGACCTATCGGTCTCGCGGGTCGTCGAACCGCCGGTGGGCTCGTGGGGTGGTTGCGGCATCCGACGCGGAGGTGCGGGTGTGTGCCCCGCCGGACTGCGCGCAGCAACTGGCCGAAACATTGGGGGATTTCATGTTTGACGTGATCGTTGCCGGCGGCGGACCGACCGGCTTGATGCTGGCCAGCGAGCTGCGGCTGCACGGCGTGCACGTGCTCGTGCTGGAGAAGGACGCAGAGCCGACCAGGGTGGTCCGTGCGCTCGGCCTGCACGTGCGCAGCATCGAGGTGATGGACCAGCGCGGTCTGCTGGAGCGGTTCCTCCCGCACGGCCAGCAGTTCACGGTCGGCGGCTTCTTCGCCGGCATCGGCAAATCCTGGCCCGACCGGCTGGACACCGCACATTCGTACGTCCTCGGCATCCCGCAGACCATCACCGACCGCCTGCTCGCCGAGCGCGCCACCGAACTCGGCGCCGAGATCCGGCGCGGCTGCGAACTGGTCGGGCTCAGCCAGGACGAACACGGGGTGACCGCCGAGCTGGCCGACGGCACGCAGCTGCGCTCGCGCTACCTCGTCGGCTCCGACGGCGGCCGCAGCAGGGTACGCAAGCTGCTCGGCGTCGGCTTCCCGGGCGAACCCGCCAGGGTCGAGACGCTGCTGGGTGAGATGGAGGTGGCCGTGCCGCCGGAGACCCTCGCCGAGGTGGTGGCCGAGGTCCGCAAGACCCAGGTGCGGTTCGGTGCCGTACCGCTCGGAGACGGGGTCTACCGCGTCGTCGTGCCCGCCGAGAGGGTGGCCGAGGACCGCACGGTCCCGCCGACCCTTGAGGAGGTCAAGCAGCAGCTACGGGTGTTCGCCGGCACCGACTTCGGCGTGCACTCACCGCGCTGGCTGTCCCGCTTCGGCGACGCCACTCGCCTGGCCGAGCGCTACCGGACCGGCCGGGTGCTGCTCGCCGGCGACGCCGCGCACATCCATCCGCCGACCGGGGGGCAGGGCCTCAACCTCGGCATCCAGGATGCGTTCAACCTCGGCTGGAAACTGGCCGCCGAGGTCAACGGCTGGGCCCCGGCGGGGCTGCTGGACAGTTACCACACCGAACGGCGCCCGGTGGCCGCCGACGTGCTGGACAACACCCGCGCGCAGATGGAGCTGATGTCCCTCGAGCCGGGTGCCCGGGCAGTGCGCCGGCTGCTGGCGGAACTGGTGGAGTTCGATGAGGTGAACCGGTACCTGATCGAGAAGATCACCGCGATCGGGGTCCGTTACGACTTCGGTGACGGGCATGACCTGCTCGGCCGCCGGATGCGGGACGTGGAGCTGAAACGGGGGCGCCTCTACGCGCGGATGCACGGTGGCCGCGGGTTGCTGCTCGACCAGACCGGCCGGCTCTCGGTGGCGGGCTGGGCAGATCGAATCGATCACGTCGTCGACGTCAGCGAGGAACTGGACGTGCCCGCCGTGCTGCTGCGGCCGGACGGGCACGTGGCGTGGGTCGGTGATGACCAGCAGGATTTGCTCGGCCAGCTGCCCAGGTGGTTCGGCGCCGCGGTCAGCTGAGCGCGCAGTTGTGACTCGGACGGGTCGGACCTGCCTTCGGCCGAGTTCGGCGCGGCCGGTGCGTATCCCACCGGCCGCGTCACCGGCCGGACCCGGCTCCGCCCTGTTCTGTGCATCCGTTGGCTCGCCGCTGCAGGATCAGGGGCGGGTTGTCAGACGAGGGAGACGGCGATCAGGGCGACGGCGGAGCCGGCGAAGACCACCGTGTTGCGAAGGTAGGTCTGGGCGCGCACCCAGCGAGGGAAGGCGCCCTCGGCGGCCTGGAGGAAGGGCGCGACGTCGACGCGGGTCAGCTCCGGGTCGCCCTTGCGGCGGAAGGCGGCCTCCACGGACTTCACCGCGGTGAGGTTGCTGTAAACGATGGCCACGTTCATCAGCACGACCAGCGAGGAGAAGATCCAGGTCAGCAGTTGGGCCAGGCCGGCGCCGGCGAAGTTCAGGGCTGCGATGGCGGTCATCACCACGGCGACGGTGGCCGGGGCTGCGGTCTCGTGGCCGCCCGCGTCGAACCGGAGCTTGTTCTCCTCCAACACCTCCGGGCGGACGTGCTGGCGGCGAAGCTCGGTCACCGCGGCGGCCTTCGCGGCAGGGCCGAAGCGATGGCGGACCACCGGGATGCTGACGAAGGCGGCCGCGACGAGCAGCTGCATGACGGCGGCGAGCGTGTTCATGAGTATCTCCTTCGAATTGCACTTAGTTCAATTGGCTGGCGGAATGGACGCTAGACGGCGACTTGAACAATGTGCAAGGCCTTTCTTGAACTTTGTGCAAGCAACTGCGTACCGTGAGGGCATGCCCCGCGACACGCTCACCCGAGATCAGATCGTCCGCACCGCGGTCGAGCTCCTGGATGCCGAAGGCCTCGAAGGCCTGAACATGCGCGCCCTGGGCAAACGACTCGACTCCGCCGCCACGGCCGTGTACTGGCACGTCAAGAACAAGGACAACCTCGTCCTTCTCGCCACCGACCAGGTGTGGGGTGAGCTCAAGTTGCCCGACCTGGATGCGGTCGACTGGCGCACCGCGGCCACCGGCATGGCCATCGACCTGTACGAGATGTTCACCCGGCACCCCTGGCTAGTGCAGGCCTTCGCTGCGCACGTCCTCTACGGCGAGGGCAAGGCCCGCCACGACGACCACAGCCTCGCCGTCTACGAAGCCGCCGGCTTCGCCGGCGCGCAGGCCGACCAGGCCGCCTCCGCCGTCTTCACCTACGTGCTCGGCAACGCGGCCGGCGCCGCCGCGACCGCCTCACTCACCCGGAAACTCGCCTGGGACGACACCACCGCCGAAGAACAGTTCCAAGACGCCATGGCCAAGGCCCAGGAGATCGCCATGCGCTACCCGCACCTGCGCGCCCGCCTGGAAACGCCAGCGGCGGCCAACTATGCCGCGTCTCCCGACAAGTCCTTCGAGTTCGGCCTCCAGGCCCTCCTCGACGGCCTGGAGCAGCAAATCGCCGGATGACTCGGCCAGCCGAGCAGGGCCGGCCGGGTGCGGCGCTGAACAGGACCGTACCTCTGCTCCCGGGGGGTCGGCGCAGGGCGGAGATGCCAGAACGCCGAGGCGTGAGCGGAGGGGCGGGGTCCGCGAATCAGGGCCTCGGCCGGCGGCCGCGGGCCGAGGGGCGAAGTAGGGGCGCCCCAGGCTGCCATCGCGCACCATGCCGGCAGAGGCGCAGGCCCAACTCAAGTTGCACAAAGCCGCAGCCCGGGCCGGCCGGAAGAAGGTGGAAGGAGTGGCGGCCAAAGTTGGCGTGGACGACATCGGGGCCAGATCCTGTGTTATAAGTATTATCTGAGGAGGTCGGAAAATGCTTATATCGTCGGCGGTGTGGAGGGCCCTGGTTGATGCCGGAGTCGTGATCGTACCGCTCGACGCCGATCACGTCGAGCTGCGGAGTGGCCCCCAGCGCGGGATCCTGAGAGTGGTGTCCTCGCCAGCTGTGCTCAATCCCAGCGACATCGCCCACCTGAAGAGCCGACATCGGGACCAGGTCCTGCTCGTCGTGCCTTCAGCCGCGTCCGGTGTCCGATCCGCGATCGAGGCGGCCGGCTGGTCCTGGTTGGTCGACAACAGGCGGCAGGTCACAGGTCTCCTTCAGGTGGCAGGACAGCAGGTGTCCATCGAGACGAGGGACGTCGATACCCCGCCCCCACGGACCCGGCCGGGTCGCGTCCCCTGGGGCACGTTCACCCTGGTACGGCGGTTGGCCGAGCGACCCTGGGCCGGGCAGCAGCAGTTGGCGGCGGTCACCGGCGTGTCCCAGCCTCGCGTCTCACAGGCGCTCGCCGCATTGACCGAACAAGGTCTCGCGCACCGGACGCCGGCCGGCTGGGACGTCGCCGACATCGATGCGGTCTTCGACCGGTGGCTGAACTCGTACCCGGGACCAGGCGGCCTGAGAACCCTCTGGTACGGCCTGGAACCGCCGGTGCAGCAGGCAGAGGCCGCCATCAACCTGCTGACGAGCGGCGACTGCGGACGGATCGCGATCTCCGGTGATGTCGCAGCCGACCGCGTCGCCCCATGGCGAGCCCCGCGCCGAGTAGTCGTCTACGCCCAATCCGGCGTGGACCTGACCAGTGCTGGCCTCACACCCGCCGACGAAGAAGACGCGACGGTGGAACTCATCGTGCCCAAGGATCCCGGAGTCTGGCCGCGCCCGACGGCTGACGAGGCATCGGGGAGCGTGCCACTGGCGGATCCGTTGCAGATCCTGTGGGACGTGGCTCGCGCCCCAGGTCCCGACACCGATGAGGCCGTTCGGCACCTGCGACGGACGCTGCGGGACCGCCGCCAGCGAGCAAGTGGGAGTTGGGCAGCGTGACTCGACCCGTATCACCTGGTGCAACTCCCTCCGACGTGCTGACGCTGACCTCCACCAGCCGGGCGGCCGATGCCGGCTTCCGGACACTCGCCGACCTTTCTGCGATCGCCGCAGCACTGGAGTTGGATCACCGGATCGTCGGCGGGCACATGGTCACCCTCCTCACCGCAGTGCACGGCGTCGCCGGGCAGGTACCGATGCGGGAGACCCTTGACGCCGACTTCGCCGCACTGCCCGCTGTCGTCGCATCCTCGGCTCCCTCGGGCCCTGGCCGAGCGCGGCTATCGACGCGGGGAGGCGGCCAACCGGTTCGTCCGCCGTTACCAGGACAACCACGGGCCGCTGGACCTTGTCATTGACATCCTTGCCCCGTCGTTCGAGAGCAAACTGGTGCCGAACCAACGCCACGGTGATCTCATCGTGGATGAGGTGCCGGGACTGATCCTCGCGCTCCACCGCCCGGCCAGCTTGCTTCAGCTGGAAGTTCGCCTGACGAGTGCCGACAAGCTGGCGCTACAGGTCGCTCTGCCTGACGTGGCCTCGGCGCTCTGCCTGAAGGCGCTCGCGTACCGGGGCCGCTTCGCCGCCAAGGACGCGGTCGACCTCTGGCGCCTTCTCCACGCCGCCTACGGCATGGGGCTGACGGCGGAAACCTGGCCGACCAGCGCCACAGGCCGGGCAGCCGCCCAGATACTGCACCGCTTCTTCGGGGCACCCGGCGCGACCGGCCTTGCTCAGGTGTCCGTGATGCGGGCCGACCGGACACGCATGCAGGCGCTGGTGAATCACGTCGTCGCCCGGCCCGAATGAGTCTGGCTGCAATAAGGCTCGCAAGCGCGTCGTTGTCGCCTCCGACGCCGGGTGACGCTGACGTGAGGGCGCGGTGGCGCGGGTGTCGCATCATGGCGTCGTGATCAAGCCGAACAAGTGGTACGACAAGAAGAAGGACCACGTCTGCGACGCCTGCGCCTGCGACGGCCCGGGCTGCTGCGACTTCGGGCTGTTCTCGTTCCTGCTGACCCTCGGATCGGTGGCCGCCACCGCCACCCGTACGCCCGCCGTGGACCGGGCCGGCAGGGCCGCCATCGTCGGCTACCGTCGCTGGCTGTCGCATCGCTGGCCCGGCCAGTGCCGTTACACGCCGACGTGCAGTGCGTACGGGCTCGCGGCGGTGGAGAAGTACGGTCTCGCGGTCGGTGGGCGGATGGCCGCCGACCGGGTACGTCGCTGCAAGCCGCACGTGCCGCGCGGCACCCACGACCCGTTGCGCTGACCGTTCGCCGGTAGTACCTGGCGGAACGGTCACTTCCTTGCCCCGCCGCCGACCTACCCCGTGGTCGCCTTGCAGCGGCGGGAGTATCTCGATGCGTCTTTCCGGGTGGGGACCGCTGACGGGAGGCCGGGATTGACCTTCGAGGAGTTCGTCGGGGAGCAGGGTGACGCGCTGCTGCGGCTGTCGTACGTGCTCACCGGCGACCGGCACCTCGCCGAGGACCTCACCCAGACGGCGCTCGCCGACGCGTACCGGCACTGGCGCAAGGTTGCTGTCGCGACCAACCCCGAGGCCTACGTACGCCGAATGCTGGTCAACGCGCACCTGTCGTGGCGGCGGCGCCGCTGGACGACAGAGCGGCCGGTCGAGGTCGGCGAAACCGACGCTGGCACGCTGGCCGACCCGGGGGAGGGCATCGCCTCCCGCGACGCCATGCGCGTCCTGCTCACCGGGCTGGCGCCCCGGGCCCGGACGGTGCTGGTGCTGCGGTACTACGCCGACCTCGACGACCGGGCGATCGCCGAGGCGATGGGCGTCAGCGAAAGCTCCGTGCGCGCGACGGCGTCTCGCGCCCTGGCCGCACTGCGCATCGCAGGAACCCCGCACGCCGTGGAGGAGAGCAGATGACCACCACCGAGCAGCAGCTACGTGACCTGTTCGCGGCCGACGCCGCCCGTGCTCCCCGGGCCAGTGGCCTGGCCGACGGTGCCCTGCGGAAGGTGCGGCACCGTCGCCGGGTCCGGACCGCCTGGGTGAGCGGTGTCGCGGTCTCCGCCGTCTCGCTCGTCGTCGCCGGCGGCATGGCCGTCCCGCGTTCCGACTCCCCGAGCATCGGCGCACCCAGCGTCGTACCGACGTTCGGGAGGGCGGGCGAGCCTGTGCCAGGCGAGGAGGCGGCGATATCGTGCGTCGTCGAATATTCCCTGCCCGAGGTGGCCAAGCGGGCGTTCTCGTTCGATGGCACGGTGATCGCCATCGGGCCGGCCCGCGAGCGGCCCGGCAGTGTCCCGTTCGGGGTCGGGGTCACTCTGCGCGTCCACCAATGGTTCCGGGGCGGGACCAGCGACACGGTGACGGTGAACATGCCTGCACCGCAGTTTGCGGCGACCGACGATGGCTTGCACAACAATTTCGGTTCCCCCACCTACGGAGTCGGGACCCGACTGCTCGTATCCGGGGAGCCCCGGTGGGGCGGCGAGCCGCTGGACTACCCGATCGCCTGGTGGGGATGCGGGGGCTTTACCCGCTACTACAGCCCTCAGGTGGCGGCGGCCTGGGAGCGGGCCACCCGTTGACCCCGCGTCCACCCGCAGCACCGGCCGGCCTGGTCGGCGTCCCGCCCGCAGCCCCTGCGCCGCCTACTCCGGTCGGTGGCAGACCGCCTCGACGTTGTTGCCGTCCGGGTCCCGGACGAACGCCCCGAAGTAGGTCGGGTGGTATTCCGGCCAGAGGCGGGGCGGGTGCAGGACTTCCGCGCCGGCCGCGACCGCGGCGTCGTGGAACGCCTGCACGGCGGCCCGGTCGGGGGCGGTGAAGGCGATGTGCGCTTCCAGCGGCGCGGCCCCGGCCGGTGCGGGCGCCAGCCAGAAGTCGGGGAAGTCGACGCCGTAGCCGATCGGGCCGGGCTCCAGGATCCGGCGACCGCCCAGCGTAGCCAGCACCCTGTCGTAGAAGGCGGCGCTGGCCGGCAGGTCGCGCACCAGGACGGAGAAGTGGTCGAGCATCTTGTCTCCCTGCGATCCGTGATGACCGCGCCAAGCTTATGGGGCGAATGCGACATTCCGCTCCATTCGCCACCGCTTGACACCAGTCGTCAAGTACTTGACGATGGGCGTCAAGCAACGAGGGGAGGCGGCATGCCACCGGGTGAAGAGGAACTGGTCGAGCAGCTCGTCAGGCTGATCGACATCCGGCTGCTCGACCCGCTCGAGATCCTGGTCGACGGCCATGACGCGGTCGACCCGCTGCGCGCCGTTGTCCGGGAGCGCGCACGATCGTGGGCCGCCACGATGGTCAGCGGCGACGACCGGGCGGCCTACGGGGTGATCATCCGAGCCATCGCCACGCTCTATCCCGGCGACGGTCCGTTCAACCCGCCCCTCGACTGGTGGCGAAGCCCGCTTGGCCAGATCGTCGCGCGGCGGGTGGGCCACCCCACCGCCGAGTCGGTGTCGTACGCGGTGGCCGGCGCCATGCTCGGCATCACCCGCCAGGGCGTCCACGACCTGGCCAGCCGCGGCAAGCTCGCCCGTCACCCGGCCGGCGGCGTGCTGTCCGCCGCCGTCCGCGACCGACTGCTGCAGGAGGGAGCCCGACGTGCCTGACACCTTCATCGACTCCGGGGCCGTGCCGATCGCCTTCCGCGACTTCGGCGGCTCCGGGCGCCCGCTGCTGCTCCTGCACGGTGCTGGCGGCAACCTCGCCCAGATGACCACGCTGGCCGAGCAGCTACGCCCCGCGCACCGGGTGGTCACCGTCGACCTGCGTGGACACGGACGGTCCGGGGAGGGTCCGTGGCGCTGGGACGACGTGCTGGCCGACTTGGCCGCGGTCGCCGACGGCCTCGGCCTCGGCCTCGACCGTCCCGCGGTGGTCGGTGTCTCCCTCGGCGGGATGCTGGCCGCGCTGTGGGCCCAGCGCCACCCGGAGTGCCCCGGCGCCGTCAGCCTGGACGGCAACCCGACGCTCGGCCGCCCGGAGCAGCTCGCCGGGATGGACCCGGAGCAGGCGGCGACGGAACTCGCCAAGCTGCGGGCCACCTTCGACGGGATGGCCGCGATGCTGGCCGAGCCGCTCACCGCCGAACAGTTGGCCGCCGCGCTGGCCGGGCAGCGGGCGATGGCCGAGCGGTATGGCGCCGCGCCGGACGACTGGGTGGCGGCCTTCGAGCGCAACCTCGTGCCGTGCGACGACGGCCGTAGCCGGCTGCGCCCGGGCCCGGAGCTGACCGGGCAGCTACGGGAAGCGATGGAGTCCCTCGACCTGCTCCCCACCTACCGGGACGTCCGCTGCCCCACGCTGCTCGTCCTCGCCACCGAGGACCTGCCCGAGCAGCAGGCGTTCCACGAGGTGTACGCCGCTTACCGGCGGGCCACCGCCGAGCGGCTCGCCGCGCTGGACAATCCGTCGCTGCGGGTGCTGCACCTGGCCGGCGCGAGCCACGCGATGGTCGCCGAACGCCCGCAGGAACTGGCCGCCCTCATCACCGACTTCCTTGCTACGGCTACATGCGACTGAGCGAACAGGAAACCTAGGCGCAAGGCCGTTCGCATCGGCGGCCTGTCCGCCCACAGCGGCCGGCCTGTCGGCTGGCGGCGTGACGGTTTGCCGCTCCGGTCGGAAGCCGACTGCCTCAACCCGGCCGTGGTCAGTGGCGCAGCGCGGCGACCGGCTCGATGCGGCTGGCCCTGACTGCTGGGTAGAGCCCGGAGACCAGCCCCGTCAGGCCCCCCACGACAGGCGCTGCGACCACCGTCCACGGTTCGAGAACCGGCGTCCATTGCTGGCTGATCGCCACCCCGACCACGACCGCGACGCCGATCCCGGCGGCCATCAGCCCACCGATGATGCCGAGGGAGGTGCTCTCCGCAAGGAACTGCGCGGCGACGTGCCGACGCTGCGCGCCGAGAGCCCGCCGTAGGCCGATCTCCGGCATCCGTTCCAGAACCGCGACCAAGGTGGTGTTGGCGATCCCGACCGCACCGACCAGCAGACTGATCGCCGCTAGGACGAGGAACAGCGCAGACAGTTCGGTGTCGACGCGATCACGCAGTTCCCGCGGGTCGGGTGGTGCGGTGGCCTTCAGGCTGGAGGGCACGTCGGGCCGCAGCGCGATCGGCGCCTGCTCGGCGACCACGGCCGCGGCGCCGAGCCGGGTGTCAATGATCATTCGTGGTGGCTGGCCCGGGTCCGCCGGCCCGGACCAGTAGCGCTCGGCGGTGCCGCGGGGCACCCAGACCGCCGCGAGGAGTTCGGGGTGGCGGTCGACCCGGTCGACTATGCCGATGACGACCATCGGCATGCCGTTGACCATGACGATCGGCCGGATGTCGAGGCGGGTGATCCCGAGTTGGCGGGCGACGACGGCGCCCAGCACCGCGACCCGCTCGCTCCGTCCGTCCAGCACCGGGTCGAACAGGCGTCCCCGGTCCAGGTGTGCGCGTACCGCATCTGGGAGGCCGGGCGAGGTCGCCACCACCGGGATCGTGTCGTCCGGCTGGGTCCCGGGCAGCGGCAGACCGGTCACACCGCCTACCCGGCTGGCCGGGATCGTCCAGTAGGTGCCGGCGTGCCTGACCCCGTTGATGGCCTTCACCCGGGCGTCGGCGTCGGCAGGAAACGCGGTCCGTTCGGCGTTCGGATCAGCGACGGTCAGATCCTCGACGGTCACTTCGGTGGCGACGATTTCGGTGAACTGCCTGCTGATCTGGCCGGTCGCGCTGGACGTGATACCGAGCACCGCCACGAACGCGCCGATCCCGAGCACGATGCCCACCAAGGTCATTGCAGTGCGGCTCGGTCGCTGCAGTATCCCCGCGAGGGATTCACTGGCCAGATCGACGGCGCGCAGCCGACTCGCGTCCGGGTCCCGCCGCAGTCTCACCCGATGCCCTCTGCCGTCAACTCGGTCAGCACACCGTCGGTGATCAAGATGCGCCGCTGCCCGCGTTCCGCGACACCACGGTCATGCGTGATCATGACGACGGCCAGTCCCGATTCGTGCAGTTCGGCGATGAGTCGCAGGATTCTCTCCGCAGTGGTCGTGTCCAGATTGCCGGTAGGCTCGTCACAGAGCAGCAGGGCCGGCCGCGCGACCAGTGCGCGCGCGATCGCCACACGTTGCCGTTCACCCCCGGACAGTTGCGGCGGGGTGGCTCCGGCGCGGTGGGCCAGTCCGACTCGGGCGAGTGCCTCCCGTGCCTCCTGCCGCCTCCGGTGGGCCGGCTGGCCGCGGTAGAGCAGCCCGATCGCGACGTTCTCCTCCGCGGTGCGGTGCGGTAACAGGTGAAACGCCTGGAAGACGAGACCAATGCGCCGGGCCCGAAGGGAGGTACGCAGACTCTCACGCATGGTGCCGACGTCGACGCCCTCGAACAGGTAGGCGCCAGCGGTGGGGCGGTCGATCAGGCCAAGGATGTTCAGCAGAGTCGACTTGCCGGATCCGGACCGGCCCACCACAGTGAGGTACTCGCCATGCCGGACCACGAGGTCGGTGCCTCGCAACGCCGGTACCGGCGGCGGGCCGGGGTAGGTCAGGGTCACCTGCCGGAGTTCGACGAGTGGCGCGCCGACGTGAGTCATGCCGATCCGACAGTCACGAGGTCGCCGGGCCGGAGACGCCCCGACTGCACCGTGATCGCCACGAAGCCCTGCGCGCTCATGCCCGGCTCCACCCTGATCTGGACCTCCTCGCCGTCGCCGCTGCGTCTGGTCACATAGGTCGCGCCGTCCGCACCGGCGTATATCGCTGAAACCGGCACCACCAGCTCGCTGCCGCCGCTCGACGCGGTCTCGATCGTCAGCCGCACGTTCTGCCCGCTCACCCTGGCGTCGAGCGGAGCGGACGGTGTGATGACGACGGGCACGCCGGACGGCTGTGGGGCGGCCCCCTGACCTTCCGTCGGTGGCGGGACGGCCTGCTCACCGATCGAGGTGACCGCACCCTTCGCCGTCAGGTCGCCGTCGCCGGCGATCTCCACTTTCTGCCCTGGTTTGCAGGAGACGCGCTGGGCCTCGGTCAGTGTGGCCTTGACGACGAGAGATCCTGCCGAGAAGGTCACCAGCGGCGTGGTCACCTCAGCGCCCACCACCGCCTTCAGCGCGTCGATCCGAGCCGGGAAGGAAGGCAGGAACACGTACTCACCCTGCGGCAGCATTGGGCCGGTGATCCGCGTGATCTCGTCACGTTGCCGCTGGGCCGCGGTCAGGTCCTCCCGGGCTCGGGTGAGCGCCTTGGCCGCCTCACTCTTCTGCTGCGCCGTGGCGTGCGCGTCCTGGGCCAGGGCGGCCACCGCGTCGCGTGCGTCGGCCACCGCGCGCTCGCCGGCCACGACCTGCCGGCGCGCGTCGTCGACCTGCTTCTGGTCGGTGTCACTGACGGGAAGGGGCGCGTATCCCTTGCTGTCGTAGAACCTGCTCAGCGCACGCTTGGTGCCCTCGCCGAAATACCCCGCACGATCTCCCGACCGGAAACCCAGCCGTTTCAGGGCCGCCTGCAGTTGGGCCACGTCCTTGCCGTTGGCGCCCGGCTTCAGGTCTCGGTAGGCCGGAGTTGTGCCGGGTAGCACGATGAGCGGTCGCGCACCCACCTCCAGCACCACCGTTCCCGCCGATATCCGGTCGCCCTGCCGGGCCTTGACCGCGGTGACGACGGCCTTGCCGTCACCACGGGTGCCTGGCGTGACGGAGAAGGACTGCAGCGGCCCCACCTCGCCCCGCAGGACCACCGTGTCCCGTAGCACCCGTTGCTCGACGGCGGCGGTCAGCACGGTGCGTGGTGGCGGTTGGGCCTCGGCCGCGACCTGCTGCGGAGACTTGATCAGCAGCGGCGAGACGGCACCGGCGACCGCAAGCAGCACGGCCCCGGCAACCACGGCGAGAAGTCGGCGGCGTCGGCGAACGAGTGGCGCGGCGACCACCTCGGGCGGGCGGTCATCGGGGACAGCCGCCACGCCCGGGAGGTCCACGGCCGCAGCGGGCGGCGCGTCCGCCGTTCCTCGCCAGATGGGTGCGGTCATCCTTCCGCGATAATCTTGTTGGCCCGCTGCGAAACCGTGTCGAGCGCCTTCGTGTAGGCCCTCAACTGCTCCGCGTTCCGCTCCACGAGCACCTTCTGGTACGCGATGTCAGCGGCCAGCCACGTGCCGAGCAGCCCCGTCGACTTCTTGCACCCGATGTCGGCGAGCGCGCTGCGCTTCTCCTCGTCGCTCACCACCGCGCGCGTCTTGTCCGACCCTCGCCGGCTCGACCAGTAGTTGAACGGGTCCTGCGGGTTCTTGTAGTCCCATCCCGCGGACTTCACGCAGGCCTGCCAGGCGGACAGCAGGGGAGTGACCCGGCTGTCCTGGGTCGCCCTCGTGATCGCTTCCTGATCCAGCTTGACCTGGAGATGTCCGTCCACATCGAGCGAGTCCTTCGGCCCGAACACCGCCTCGAACTCCACGTTGGTGCATCCGCCGGATGGCACCGGCTTGCCTTGGTAGTTGTCGATCTGACCGAAGTAGACGTTGGTCGCGTCCGCCCCCACGAATCGGACCGGCCCCGGGTTCCCGTCGTTCACCTCCGCGGGCAGGTAGCCGAACTCCGCTGCCCGTCCCTCGTCCCAGAGGCCGTATCGGGCAGCAATGTCCCGCGGCACGGCCCCCTCCGGCTTCCAGCCGGGCTCCGGCGCAAAGCCGAACTCCCGCATACACCTGTCGCCGACCAGCATCCGGGCTCGGCTGACGAGCCGGGCCCTCCCGTCCTCCTGCACGTACGCCGCAATGGGGGCCGCGACCTTCCGTGGATCGGCGGCGGCGACGATGGCGGGATCAAGAGGCGGCTCACCGCCGGCCAACGGCGCCAGCGACGGGGAATTTTCACCGGTCATCTTGGCCGCTGAACTGTCTCCGCGGCTGTCGCAGGCAGGGGTCAACAATAAAGCGATGAGCGCCGCGGTGACCCGGATACTTCTGCGCACGTTCTTTCTCCCGACGACATGAGTGATCGAACTGCAGCCGAGTCCGTAACGGCCCGTGGGCCGTTACGGACTCGGCAGTCATTATCACCGGCAGGCGTTCCAAATGTCATTGAAGAGGTTGTTCATGTTCTTGGAGCCGTTGTTGGTGCTGATCGGATTGAAGGTGTTCTTCTTCTCTCCCTGCGAAATCGCCACCAGTGCGGTGGTGCGCGCCGAGAGGTAGGTGTCGGAGAGGTACACGTACGGCCGCCCCTGGCCGAGGCACTTGGCGTCGGCGTACTGCGCGTTGTAGCTCGACTCGCTGTTGTCGACCAGCGAGGACATCCGAACCCACCCGCTCGTGTACTGCGTCTGGGAACCACGGGTGCCGCCCTGGGAGGTCAGGGAGTACCAGCAGAAGGCGCCAACGTAGCAGGTGTCCGCGGCCTGGGCGGTGCCTGGCTGAACCACCAGGGTGGCGGTGGTGGCCAGGAGGGTCGCCGTGGCGACCTGCGCTAGTCTCTTCTTCAGGCCCGTCGCACTCATGCAAGATCCTTCCGTCGGGTCGAGGCGGCCGCGGCACTTGCCCTGCCGCGGCCGCCGCCAAGGTTGAACGCATCCTAATTCAAGGATCGCGTCTCCGCTGTCCCCTTTGGATTCCACCCGCCCGGTCGCGAAGTGCGTCACGGTTAAGGCGAGAAGAGAGCGTGTCCACATGGGACGGCGGTGACTGGTAAGGGCGTTTTGACGGCCACGGTCCGCATTAGCGCTCGACGATCATCAACATCAGCGAGCTGACCTCCCGGCGATATCAGCACTGGGGCAACCGGGCCGACACGACCGGGTGGCGGTCCATTCTTGAGAACATCCGGCCCGGCTGCTCTCATGGGGCCATGGGGGAGTCCGAAACACGGCGCACCGTCGAGGCGGTGTGGCGGATGGAAGCCGGGCGAGTCGTCGCCGGCATCGCCGCGATCGTCCGCGACGTCGGCCGGGCCGAGGAACTGGCCCAGGACGCCCTCGTCGCCGCGCTCGAGCAGTGGCCGCGCGACGGCGTACCGGCCAACCCGGGCGCGTGGCTGATGACCGTCGGCAAGCGCCGGGCGCTCGACGCGTTGCGCCGCCGGCAGACCCAGCAGCGTACGCTCGCCGAGCTCGGCCGCGACCTCGACGAGCAGGTCACCCCCGACTTCGATGCCGCGGTCGAGGATCGGATCGAGGATGATCTGCTGCGGCTGATTTTCGTCTCCTGCCACCCGGTGCTGTCGCCGATCGCCCGGGCGGCGCTGACTCTGCGGCTGCTCGGTGGCCTGACCGCCGGTGAGATCGCCCGCGCGTTCCTCACCACCGAGCCGACGGTCGGCCAGCGGATCACCCGTGCCAAGCAGACCCTCGCCGCCGCCCACGTGCCGTTCGAGGTGCCCGGCCCGGCCGAGCGGGCCGAGCGCCTCGACTCGGTGCTGGAGGTCGTCTACCTGATCTTTAACGAGGGGTACTCGGCCACCGCCGGGGACGACTGGATGCGGCCGGCCCTCTGTCAGGAGGCGCTGCGGCTGGCGCGGCTGCTGCAGGGGCTGATGCCCGACGAGTCCGAGGTGCACGGCCTGGCCGCGCTGCTGGAGATCCAGGCGTCGCGTACCCACGCCCGTACCGGCCCCGACGGTCAGCCCATCCTGCTCAACGATCAGGACCGCAGCCGCTGGGACCAGTTGCTCATCCGCCGTGGCCTCGCCGCCCTCGACCGGGCCCGCACCGGCCAGGCCGGCCCGTACACCCTGCAGGCCGAGATCGCGGCCTGCCACGCGCGGGCGGGTACCCCCGAGGAGACCGACTGGGCGCGGATCGCCTCTCTCTACGCGGAGCTGGCGCGGCTGGTGCCGTCACCGGTGGTGGAGCTGAACCGGGCGGTTGCCGTCGCCTACGCCGACGGCCCGGCCGCCGGCCTGGACCTGGCCCAGGCGCTGACGGACGAGCCGGCCCTCGCGGGCTACCACCTGCTGCCCAGCGTGCTCGGTGACCTGCTCGCCAAACTGGGGCGGCACGACGAGGCCAGGCGGGAGTTCGAGCGGGCGGCGGCGCTGACGGGCAACGCCCGGGAGCGGGCGCTGCTGCTCGACCGGGCCGCCGCGTGCGGCCCGTAAAAAATCTTGAAACGGGATGTCGGATCCCGGTCGGCCCGATCGACGCGTCAGTGAGAGCCGATGACGAGGAGATCCACATGACCAGTACGACACTGCGGCAGGCCCGGGCGACCCGGGCGGTTCCGACCGCCACCCTGCTCGCCGGGGGGATCGCCGTCGGGCCGCTGTTCGCGGTGGTGGCCGCCGCTCAGGTGCTCACCCGGGACGGCTTCGACCTGAGCCGGCAGCCGCTCAGCTTGCTCGCTCTCGGCCAGCACGGCTGGATCCAGATCGCCAACTTCGTGGTCTCCGGGCTGCTGGCCCTCGCCGGCGCGGCCGGGCTGCGCCGGGCGCCGCGGGGCGGCGCGGCCGGGACGTGGGGGCCGGCCCTGGTTGCCGTGTTCGGTGTCGGAATGATCGTCGCCGGGGTGCTGCGGGCCGACCCGAGCATGGGCTGGCCGGCCGGCGCGCCCGAGGGCAGCCCGGAGACGATGAGCTGGCACTCCGTCGGCCACGGTGTCGGGGCGATGCTGGCGTTCGGGTCGCTCACGGCCGCGTGTCTGGTGTTCGCCCGCCGCTTCCAGCGGCTCGGCGCGCGGGGCTGGGCGCTGTTCTCGGTGCTGTGCGCGCTGGCGACCGTGATCGTCATGGCCTGGCCCGACCAGGGCAGCATCAGCATCCGGTTGGCCCTGGGCTCGGTCTTCATCTTCGGTTGGCTCACCGCCGTGTCCGCCCGCATCCGCGCGGACCTGTCCTGAGAGGAAACTCTGCAATGCGCTACATGTTGATGCACAAGCTGGACGAGAACACTCCTGGCGCGTTCGACCCGAGCCCGGAGTTCATGGTCCAGATGGGCGCCTTCATCGAGGAGGTGGCCAAGTCCGGGATCCTGCTCGCCGCCGAGGGGCTGTGCAAGAGCAGCAAGGAGGACGCGGCGCGGATCACCGCCACCAAGGGCAAGACGACCATCATCGACGGGCCGTTCACCGAGACCAAGGAACTCATCGCCGGGTTCGCGCTGCTGGAGGTGCGGTCGAAGGAGGAAGCGGTGGAGTGGGGTAAGCGCTTCATCCACGTCTTCGTCGATCACGGTATCGACGTCGAGGTCGACGTCCGCCGGGTCAACGAGGGCCCTGGCCAGGCCTGATCGGGGCGGGCGGTACCGGTGGGTACCGCCCGCCTTTCTGCGCGCACCCCGGGCGGCCGTCGGTCACATCGGCGGCCGCCGGCCCGTCCCACCACCATGAGAGCACTGGTACGCGCGGTGGCCGCGCTGCTCGGCGCGGCGGCGGTGGTGGCCGGGGTGTGGGCGCTCACACGTCCGGACTCGTTCAGCTCGGCGGTCGGGTTCCCGCCGCACCAGCACTTCGTGCACGACGTGGGGGCGTTCCAGCTCGGCATCGGCGCGACCCTGCTGCTGGCGCTGATCTGGACCGACGCCCTAGCGGTCGCCCTGGCCGGATACGTCGTCGGCGGGGCGGCGCACACGCTGTCGCACCTGATCGACGCGCATGCCGGCGGCAGCGCCGCGCAGACCTGGGTGGTCGGGTTGTCGGCCGTCCTGGCCCTGGCCGCCCTGGTCGCCCGGCTGCGGCAGCTCGGCTGGGTGGTCGGTTACGTCGACCCCGCCCCGGCTCCTGCCTGGGCGCCGCTGGTGCGGCAGAAGACGCTTGTGCTGACGACCTTCAAGCGGGACGGGACCGCCGTGCCGACGGCGCTGAGCGTGGCCGTGGTCGGGGAGCGGGCGTACGTGCGCAGCTTCGAGAAGGCGTGGAAGACCAGGCGGATCCGTAACAACCCGCGGGTGACGCTGGCGCCGTCGACGGCGCTGGGGAAGCCGACCGGGGTGGCCGTGGAGGCGGTGGCGCGGCGGTTGACCGGGGCGGAGTACCGGGCGGCCAGCCGCGCGCTGATGCGGAAGCACCCGGTGCTGCACGGGGTGCTGGTGCCGTTGATGCACCGGCTCGGGCGGGCGAAGACCGGCCGTACGGTGCATTTCGAGCTGAGCCCGGTGGCGGCGACGGGCGCTGAAACGCCGCGGATCGCGTCGCTGGAACGCAATCCTGCACAGCGGAGCCGGGCGTAGGACGTTGCCGTCGCCGGGTGCGGTAGCCGACCAGTTGCTGGGGCGCGACGAGCGGCGAGGATGGGCCTGGCGTCCCTCAGCCCGGGGTCTCCGACTGGCTGATCACCCGGTCGATGCGGCGGTCGGGGACGACCCACATGATCGCCACGCCGACGAAGCACGCCAGGGCGATTCCCACTCCGATACGCCCTTCGATCAGCAGGGCGCTGAGGATCCCGGTGATGTAGAACACCGGGGAGACCTTGCCCTTGAAGTCGGTGCCGATGGCCCGCCGCAGCGGCGATTCCGGTCCCTGCTGGCGGATGATCACCGTCTGGAGCACGAAGTATGCGATGGCCGCGCTGAACAGGTTCAGGCCGTAGACGACGACCGGGGTTCGCTCAAACCTGGACTCGTCCATCCAGCCCGTCGTGAACGGGAACAGCGAGAGGCAGAACAGCAACGCCAGGTTCGCCCACAGCACCCCGCCCCTGACCCGCTGCACCAGATGGAACATGTGGTGATGGTTGTTCCAGTAGATGCCGACATAGACGAAGCTGAGGAGATAGGTCAGCAGCCCGGTGCCGCTCGAATGGAGGAGGTCGGAGAGGCTGTGACCCGCCGGCACCCTCAGCTCAAGCACCATGATCGTGATGATGATGGCAAGCACGCCGTCACTGAACGCCTCCAGTCGACTGGTCCTCACCGCGCCACCGCCCTTCTCCCTCAAGCACGCGGCCGTGAACCGCCACCTGCACGGGACAAGCACACCAGACGCTGGGACGGAGTGTGCTCCCGGGCCGCCCTGTCGAGATTGGTGTGGTTCCGGGGCGGCTGGCGGCTGCTACGGACCAGGCCAGGGACGGGATGGCTGGTGGTTGCCCGAGGCCAAGCCCGGGGACGCCACGGGTCAAGCCGATGGCCGGCCACTGGACAGGTGGCCGGCCATCGGGGCGGCGCCGGGGCAGGCGGTCAGCCGACGCGCAGCTGGGCGACGTGGAGGGTGACCATCCGCCCGAGCGTCGAGTCACTGTCCAGCGTGTCGGGGTCGGACGCGGCGTACCGGCCGGAAACGGTGAAGGTGTAGTCACCGGCTCCCGCGCCGGCCGCGGCGAGGTCGATGAGCGCGGTCGCCGTGCCCGCGCCCTGGGTGAAGGTCTCCGTCGTCGTGCCCACGACACCGCCGTGCGGGTCGGTGATCGTGACGACGTAGCTGGTGCCGTTGATCCCCAGGGTGGCCAACGACGGGTGGGAGAGCGTCACCTTGAGTGCGCTCACCCCGGTGCCGACCGGGGCGACGTAGGTGTGGTTGTCGGTGCCGGCCACCGTTGCCCGGGGCGCGTCGTAGGTCCAGAAGTCGGCACGCGGTACCTGGCGGCCGTCCTCGGCGAGGACCCTCGCATCAGCCTGGGCCGCCGCCGTTGCCAGGTTCTTGGCCCAGTTCTTTCCGGTCACCAGGGCGACTGCCCGGTCAAGGTTGACGTACCCGTAGCCGACCTGCCAGAACGGCAGCCGCCCGGCGCCGTCGTCGGTGGCGACCGGGGAGGCGGTGGCCTGGAGGGCGAGACGTACCTGATCCTGGGTGAGCGTGGGGTTGGCCTGCTTGAGGACGGCGGCGGCCCCCGCCACGTGGGGAGATGCCATCGAGGTGCCCGAGGCAGTGGCGTTGCTGCTCGGCGCGCAGGGGCCGATGACGGTGCCGAGGGAGTCGCACGTCGAGGAGATGTCGACGCCGGGTGCGGTCACGTCCGGGTGCGCGATGCCGATCCGGTCGCCGGTGTAGACGGTGTGGCCGCCCGCGGTGATCCCCGTCGGCTGGGAGTTGTCGTAGACCAGCCCGTTGGAGGAGAAGTCGCCGCGCTTGCGGTCGAGCGTGCCGGCGGCTACGGAGATGACCCAGGGCGCCTCTGCGAACGGGTTGAGGCTCATCTCCGCGTTGCTGCTTCCCGAGTTGCCGGCGGCGAAGACGACGGTCGCGCCCTGGTCGGCGACGGCCTTGGTCGCCACCGTCACCGGGTCGCGCGGGTCGAACTGTCGGTAGCTGTTTCCCCACGAGTTGTTGATGACGTCGACGCCCCACATGCCGTCCTGATCGAGCAGGTAGTCGTACGCCGTCACCACGGCGGTCGTGAACAGGACCTCGCCGATCGCCAAGCACACCAGAGTCGCGTCCGGTGCCACGCCGTACCTGCTGCCGTCGGTCACACTGCTGGAATCGGCGGCGACGATTCCGGCGACGTGGGTGCCGTGGCCACCGCCGATGTCGGTGTTGCTGTAGGGGCCCTTGTCCATCGGCACGACGATCGTGTTGGACGAGTCGGGCGGGATGTTCGCGTACTCCGCGCTCACCAGCGAGACGTTGTGCTCGACGTGGTCGGCAAGGTCGGGGTGGGTGGCATCGCAGCCCGAGTCGACGACCGCGACTGTCACCCCCTTGCCGGTGAGTCCGGCCGCGCGCAGTTGCGCGGTGCCCATGACGTCGGTTGAGGCGGTGTCGAGCAGGTGGATCGGCTCGTCGGGATACACGTCGGCGGCCACCCCGGTGGCCACTGCGGCACGCATGGCGTCCACCGGGCCACTGACCAGCGCCAGCGGCAGGTGGCGCATCGGCTGCACGGTCAGCCCGAGCGAGTCCAGCGCCCGCACCTGCAGGCTGGTCGGGACCGCGTCGAAGGTCGCGATCCCCCGGCCGGTCGGGTGGCCTGAGGCGAGTAGCCGGGACAGCCCGACCGGCCGGGCCGTACCGGCGTCGAGGCTCAGGGTGTCGCTGCCGAGGACGCCGGCCGCGCTGGCGGCCGGCATTCCCATGGCGCCGATGGCCAGCGTGGCGGCGCAGCACAGCGCCGTCAGTCTTGTCTGTCGGGTTCGAAACACGGGTTTCCCTCCGGGGTGTGCGACGGGTACTGGGGTTGCCGAGGTCAGCGCCTCCGGGCGCGGAACCGCCGGCCGGCCAGCAGCAGGCCGGACATCAGCAGGATGACCGTCAGCCCGCCGGCCGCCACGCGGTACGGCGGCGGGGTTTGGGTCTTCGCGCTGGACATGACGGTGGCCGGCAGGGTGGGCAGCGGGCCCGAGGTGGGGTCGGCGTTGGGGAGGTCGACGGTGAACACGTCGAGGCCCCGGATCAGGTCGGTGGTGTAGACGATGTTGGTCTTGCGGCCGGTGGCCACTCCGTTCTTGTTGCGCTCCGGGACCCAGTAGGCGTCCCAGACCTCCGACAGCCCGGAGGCGAAGTAGCCCCACTCGACGAGGTTGGCGGGATCGCGTACGTCGATCAGGCGGAGGCCACCTTCGTAGTAGGCCTGCGCGACGATGCCGCTCTGGTGGTAGTCGAACCAGTGCGCGGAGCAGAACGCCATGCGCGGCGAGGCGACACCCTCGCCGAGGTCCACGGGATTGATCCGGTCCAGCGGGCGGATCGCGCCGGGGGTCCCGTCGAGCTTCTCCACATACCAGGTCTGGAAGGAGCCGGCCGTGGCGCAGTCGGTGTTCATGTAGTCCTCTTCCGTCACCAACAGCACGTTGCCGTTGTTGACCCGAGGCCGGGCGCCGGGCTTGAACGTCGACGCGTTCGGCCGCATCGAGTTGTGATGGATGAAGTCGTTCCAGCCGGGCGCTGTGCCGTGGGCGTCGGTCGAGGTGACCAGCCGGGGGCGTACGGGATCGCGGACGTCGAAGATCGCGGCCCCACCCGACCCGGTGTGGATGCCGTACCCGGCGTCGTCGAAGTTCCACTTGTGCCCAGCCCCGCCGCCGAACTGGGCGTTGTAGGCCAGAGCCGGAGACTTCCCCGTGCCGACCTCCCGGGGCGCGTCCAGATCGGTGATGTCGACGATCGAGAACTGACCGCCGCTGCCGGCGGTGTACACGTAGTTGCAGGCGGTGTCCCGTACGCAGGTCACCGTGTGCGTGGACGAGCTGGTCTTGACCCGGGACCGGATGAACGGGTTGGCCGGGTCGGTGACGTCCACGATCAGGAACTGCTTGGACGCCCCGACGTGCTCGATGTCATCCGACGACGCTTGAACACCGTCGACGCCGGCGAGCACGAACCGGGTGGTGATCCGGTTCGCCGTGCGCTCGCCGCAGTTCATCGCCTCGTTTTCGAAGAGGATGTCGTCCAGCACTCCGGCCAGCTTCGGTGCCACCGGGTCGCTGACGTCGAAGACGCTGATCGCGTCCATGCCGGAGACGTAGAAGTACGGGGCCGACTTCGCGAAACAGCCGGAGATGGCGGAGGCGGCCGGCAGGTTCGTCACCAACCGGACGTTCGGGGACGAGACCAGCGGTACGGAGACGCCGTCGACGTACTGCTGGCGCTTGACCTTCCATGCCTCGCTGGTCCCGTGACCGTTGTGGGCCGCCGCCGGGCTGGCCGCACCGACGAAGACGGCCGCGAGGAATCCGGACGCCAGGATGCGCCGCGCTGTCCGGTCATGACGAGAAGTGAACAAAGCGAACTCCAAGGGGTGAGTAGCAACAAGATGGTGATGAGGCCGCCCCGCTGTCCGGCACTTCGTGATCGGACGTTTGTGAAGTGGATGACCGCTGGTTGCCGGCCGGTCCGGTCGCCCGTCCGGCCGGCAAACCAGCCTTCGGCTACTTGATCGTGACCCGTACGGCGTCCCGCGACGTTTCGATCCCCCGCTCGACGAGGCGGGCCAGGATCATCTTGGGGCCGGAGCGGTACTGACCGGTGTCGACGGTGAAGGCCCACTCCGCCAGGCCAGATGCCGGCCGCCACCCAGCCGGGTCGGCCTGGCCGTTGCGGTCCACCACCTGCCACTGCACGACCGCGTCCTGCGCCACGGTGAACGAACTGGCGGTCACCGCCGAGGTCGTGCTGTTCAGTCGTGCCCGGGCGTAGACGGTGTGCCGGCCGACCGGCAGGGTGCCGAGCGACACCCGCCAGGTGCCGGTGGCCGAGCTGAGCACCGCCTCCACCGGTTGCGCGAACGACGGATCGTCGAGCGACACCTCGACCCGGCGCGTGCTCGGGTGGTCGCCCGCAGCGGTCGGATCCTCGCCCAGGTCCGGGAACGTGTACCGCCCACCGGCGAGCACCGTCTCGCGCTCGGACACCGCAGCCCTGTCGGCCGGCGAGTCGATCGTGACGCCGAAGTCCAGCCCGGTGGGTGGCAGCGGCGCGGGCTGGATCTGTACGCGGGAGGCGTGCCCGCCCTCGAACCCGAACGCCCACGAGCGCGCCCCGAGCAGCTGCACCTGCAAGGTGAGCTGCTCGCCAGTAAAGGCCGGACGCGTGGTGCGGAACGAGAATGCGTACCGGGTCCAGCAGCCTTCGCCCAGGGTGGCGCATGCCGCACCCTCTGGCCCGCTGCCGACCACCGGCTGGGCCAGGCCTTCGCCCTGGCCGATCTCCCGGTCGGTGGCCATGAGGACGCCGACCGGCCGGATGACCGCGGGCGTCTCACCCGCGATGTACAACTCCACGTTGACGGTTGACTGCGCCGGCACTGGCGCGTCGAGGGTGTCCGCGCCGGCGAAGATGCCCACCGGCCGGAAGGCCGCGACCACCGACGTGACCCGGGACTCGAAGCATTTCTCCAGGTCACCGGCGGTGTCAGCGCGGTCCATGTACTGCTCGTTGTCGGTTCCGGCGCAGCCGGTCACCTCCGGCGACGATGCCACCCGGCGGTGCAGCCAGTACGACAGCGTGTTCTGCCCGAGCGGTTGCAGGGTGGACTTCGCCGCCGGGGACAGCTGCGCCGCGACCTTGCTCAGCACGGTCAGCGCCCCGGCGGTGGTGGCCACGTCGGCGAGGCGTACCTGGAGCCCGCCGGCGAGCGCCTCCGAGTCGGTCTTGCCGTCACCCGTCCGGTCGTACCCGCCCCACAGCGTGTCTCGTACCGCCCGGTCATAGGCGAAGAACTGGTCCTCGAACGGCCGTTCCGGCAGTTGAGCCTCGCCGAGCAGGACGGCGACCGCCCGTTCGGCGGCATCCGGGGTGGCCGCACCGTACCCCTCGAACAACACGTTCGGCTCGCCGGTGTACGGCGCGGTCGGCGGGTACGGGTAGGGGGCCCCGGTGTTGCCGTGTCCCAGTGGCAGCGCGCTCTTGAGCACGGCCTGCCGCAGTTCGTCGCGGGTCATGCTGCCGTCGGCCAGGTAGACGCTCTCCGTGCGCGGTACGCCGACCGCCACCGCCTGGCCCGGGCGCTGCCCGGCACCGCCGTCGCCGAGGGCGGCGCGTACCTGGCCGAGCACGGTGCCGAAGACCCCGGCGGTGTACGGCGTCGCGGCGGAGGTGCCGCCGAAGGCGCACTGGCCCACCGTGCCGCTCCGGCAGGCCGAGGGCAGGTTGCCGTCGCCCCAGGAGGACAGGTGCACCGGGATGCCGTCGCCGACGATGGCCCGCTGGTTGTCGCGCCGGATCGCGCCGACGGTGATGTTCCAGTCCGGTCCGGTCTGGTCGGAGTGCCAGGTGCTCACCGGTACGTCGAACGCGTTGCCGACCCCGTTGCCGGCGGCGAACAGGGTGGTCTGGCCGCGTTCGGCCGCTCGTTTGGTCACCTCTTGGCCGTTGGTGACCGGACCGACGGGTGCGCCGCCGACGTAGCCGAACGAGTTGCTGGAGATGTCGACCCAGGGCAACTGGGCCACGACCGACTCGTCGAGTCCCTCGACCACGACCAGCAGGCAGGTCGGGCAGTAGCCGTACCGGTTGCCGGTGGACACCGAGGCGGAGCCCGATCCGTGCCCGTTGTCGTCCAGGATCGGATGCGGGTCGTCCGCCGAGGTGGCCCCGGTGGAGCCACCGGCGTCCACCGCTCCGATGATCTTCGTGCCCGGGATCCAGTACATCGCCCCGGGTTGGATCGTGGTGTTCCCCGACCAGAGCTTGGTGTCCGCCGCCGGGAAGTAGCCCCGGCCGAGGGTGACGTTCAGCGCCGTGGCGTCCTTCGGGTAGCCGGGAATGTACTCGCTCGGATGCCGGGTGAAGTTTCTGGTCAGCGCGAGGACGTCCGGGTCCGGGTAGGTCTGCGCGGAAAATTCGAGGTGGTACGGGTTGATGCCGGTGTCGGCGATGCCGATCACGGTCAGCGGGGTGGTCTTCGTGGCGATGACCGAGGGGTCGGCGACCAGGACACTCGTCGTCTCCCGGCGCTCCAGCCCCGCCGCGTCCGTGGCCTTCAACGTCACCAGGTGCCGCCCCTGCGGCAGGTGCCCGGTCACCGAGGCGCCGCCGGTCTCGAACACCCCGTCGCCGTCGAGGTCCCAGGCGGTGGTGACCGGCGCGGTACCACCGCTGACCGAGCCGTTGAGTTTCTGCTCGGCACCCGTCGCGAACGCGTACGGCCCGCCGGAACTCACCACCGGCCGGGGATCGGCGCTTCCGGTCAGGCCGGTGACCACCATGCGCACCTGCTCGGGCGGTACGGTGGCGAACTTGACCGCGACCGCCCGCCAGGTCCCGGACACGGGCGAGGTCACCACGGTCTGCTCCGGCTGCCCGGCCGACGCCCCCGACGACGCCACCCGGGTGCCGGTCGGGTCGTACAACTCCAGGTCGTAGTCGTTGAGCGGGCTGGTGAAGGAGAGGTCGGTGGTGATTCGCCGGGTCCCGGCGGGCACGGTGAAGCCGAATTCCAGCCGCTCCCCGGTCACCGTCGTGCCGGGGGTGAGGTCGCTCCGGGTCTGGTCGAGCAGCGTGGCTTGGCTCGGCTGGTACACCACGACCCGGACCGTGTCCGAGGCGGACTTCCCGGCGGCATCCCGCACGGTCAGCGTCACCTGGTAGCTGCCGGCAGCCATGTTGGTGGTGTCCAACTCCGTGCTGGCCGCGTCGGCGCCGAGCAGTTTGCCGTGCGGGCTCGACCACGAGAACTGGTAGGGGGCGGTGCCGCCGTAGGCGGAGCCGAGCAGAACGGCCCGATCGCCGGCGGCGATGAATGCGCTGTCACCGGCGTCGGCGATCAGCGGCGCCGGCACCGGCGCTGGAGGCGTGGCAGCGGGGTTGGCTGTTCCGGTGACGGCGACCGTACCGGACAGCGGTGTGGCGGCCTTGCCCTGCCGTACGGGCTTGCCGCCCACGGTGTCGATCTTGATGGTCGCCGAGCCCGTCGTACCGGCGGTGGCCGGTGGGCCGGCGAGGAACAGGGCGAGCAGCGCGGCGCCAGTTGCCGTGATTGCAGCCCGTGTCGTTCTTGACACGCAGAGATCCTTTCGGTGGGGATTGTGACCGGCGGGATCCAGGTCTTAGCCGGTGTATCGCCCGGACGGCCGGCGCCGTAACAGCCACTGCCTGCGCTTGGCTGGCATGCGGCCGCGGACGGTTTCCTCGTCGGCGGACTGCTGACGCGCAGGCGGAGGCCACCCTCGTAGTAGGCCTCCGCAGGTCGGCACCGTGGCTCCACCATCGGCGTGACGAGCCGCATCGATATACTCCGGGTGTATATACGCGAGGTATACCCTCGGAGTATGGTGTCGGCATGAGCGTTCCCATGACCCTCCTTGGCCTGCTCGAACGCGAGCCCAGCCACGGCTACGACCTCAAGCGCGACTACGACACCTTCTTCAGCCGGGGCAAGCCGCTGCCGTTCGGCCAGGTCTACGCGACCCTCGGCCGACTCGCCCGCGACGGCAAGATCGTCATCGGCGAGGTCGAACCGGGCGTCGGCCCCGAGCGCAAGCGCTACGTCATCACCGAGCGCGGCGCGACCGAGGTCGAGTCGTGGCTGACCGACCCGGTCGAGGCCGAACCCAACCTGCAGACAGTGCTGTTCACCAAGGTCGTGCTGGCACTCATGCTCGACCGCCCCGCCGAGGAATACCTCGACCGGCAACGCGCCGCGCACCTGCGACGGATGAAAGAACTCACCGACATCCGGCGCGGCGACGACCTCGTCGACACCATGCTGGCCGACCACGGCCTGTTCCACCTGGAAGCCGACCTGCACTGGATCGACACCACGATCGCCCGGCTGGACGCCCTGCGGAAGGTGGTCCGGCGATGAAGACCATCGAGGCGCGCGACGTCCACCTGTCCTTCGGCGAGACCCCGGCGCTGCGCGGGGCCAGCGTCGCCGTGGCTCCCGGCGAAATCGTCGCCATCATGGGCCCGAGCGGCTCCGGAAAGACCACGCTGCTGCACTGCCTGGCCGGCATCCTCGTGCCGGACGCCGGTGAGATCCACTTCGACGGCCGCCGGATCGACACCCTCAACGAACACCAGCGCAGCGTCCTACGCCGGGACCAGTTCGGGTTCGTGTTCCAGTTCGGCCAGCTCGTACCCGAGCTGACCGCAGAGGAGAACGTCGCACTCCCGCTGCTGCTCAGCGGAGTCAAGCGGGCCCCGGCGCTCGAGCAGGCACAGCCCTGGTTCGAGCGACTCGGCCTGGCCGGACTGGAGCGGCGCCGCTCCGGTGAGCTGTCCGGCGGGCAGGCGCAGCGGGTCGCCCTGGCCCGCGGCCTCGTCGCCCGGCCCGGCGCGCTGTTCGCCGACGAACCCACCGGAGCGCTCGACTCACTCACCGGCGAGCAGGTCATGGACCTGCTGGTCGCCTCGGCCCGCGAGCAGGGCACCACCGTCGTGCTCGTCACCCACGAGGCCCGCGTCGCCGCCTACGCCGACCGACAGGTCATCGTGCGTGACGGCAAAGTGAACGCGCTGGTGGCCGCATGATCCGGTTCGCGCTACGGCTGTCCGTGGCCGGCGGGCGAGAAGCCGCCGTCCGGCTCGTCATCATCGCCGCCGCCGTGGCGCTCGGCGTCGGCATGCTCCTGACCACGATCGCCGGCATGAACGCGGTCGACGCGCAGAACCAGCGGTACGGCTGGCTCAACACCGCAGCCGCGCCGGCCTCCTCCGACGCGTCGGCCGACCCCATGTGGTGGCTGGTCCGGGAGGACTACTACCACGGCACGTCCATCGGCCGGGTCGAGGTCGCGGCGCTGGGCCCGGACGCGCCCGTCCCGCCGGGCATCCCGCACCTGCCCGGCCCAGGGGAGTACTACGTCTCGCCCGCTCTCGGCAAGCTGCTGCGGACCACCCCCGCCGCGGAACTCGGCGACCGCTACCCCGGCCACGAGGTCGGCACGATCGGCCGAGCGGCGCTACCCTCCCCCGACTCGCTGCTGATCGTCATCGGCCGCACCCCGGCCGAGCTGGAACCGTTGGGGCCCACGAAGGTCACCCAGATCATGACCACCTCCCCGAGCGACTGCAGCCACGGCTGCTACATCGGCATCAACGGCTCCGGCCTGACCCTCGTGCTGTCCGTCGTCGCGGCCGCGCTGCTGTTCCCGGTGCTCATCTTCATCGGCACCGCGACCCGGCTGGCCGCGAGCCGCCGGGAGCAGCGGTTCGCCGCGATCCGGCTGATCGGGGCCACGCCACGACAGATCTCCGTCATCTCGGCCGTGGAGTCGACACTTGCGGCCGCCGCGGGCACCGTTGCCGGGTTCGGCCTGTTCTTCGCGTGCCGGCCGGGGCTCGCCAGGATCCCGTTCGCCGGCGAACCGTTCTTCGCCGCCGACCTGTCGCTCACCGTCATCAACGTCCTGGCGGTCGCGCTCGGCATCCCGCTCGGCGCGGTCGTGGCGTCCGTGCTGGCGCTGCGCCGGGTGCAGATCACGCCGCTGGGCGTAAGCCGGCGGGTGACCCCGAAACCGCCGCGCGTCTGGCGGCTGATCCCGCTGGTCGCCGGGCTCGCCGAGCTGACCTGGTTCATCGGGCGGCGCCCCGCCACGACCAACGGCCAGATCACCGCGTACCTGTCCGGGTTCGTGCTGATCCTGATCGGGCTGGTGCTGGCCGGGCCCTGGCTGACCATGATCGGCGCCCGAGTCCTCGCGGGGCGGGCGAGCCGGCCCGCCACGCTCATCGCCGGACGGCGCCTCGCGGACAACCCGCAGGCCGGCTTCCGGTCCGTCAGCGGCCTGATCGTGGCGCTGTTCGTGACCAGCGTGGCGACCGGCACGATCACCACGTACGTCGCCAACCGCGGCGCACCGCGCACCGACTCGGTGGCCGCCACCTCACTGAGCAAGACGTTCTGGCCCGAGGACGGCCCCGCGCCGACCGCGGATCAGATCCCGACCGGGCTTGCGACGATCCCCGGGGTGCGTAGCGTGACGGTGGTGCACCGCAACCCTGACCCGGACGGTTGGCAGGGCCTGATCACGTGCGCCGAGCTGGACCGCCTGGCGATGTACGGCAGCTGCCCCGCCGGCGCGCAGGTGGCGGCCGTGCCCGGCGACCTCATCGGCATGCGCGCGATGGACCTGACCAACGACACGTACGTCTGGAAGGCGGCCGGCACCGCACCCGCGGACGTCGACCGGCAGCCGATCCTGTCCGCGGTCGTCAACACCACCAGCCGCTCCGCGTTCGAGCAGGCCCGGACCATGCTGATCAACGCGTTCCCGCTGGGGCGCTTCCCGGCGAGCGTCGGCGAGTGGGAGGCGAACTCCGCGCGGCAGATGATCCAGTTCCAGCAGCTGGCCAACGTGGTCATGCTGGCCAGCCTGCCCATCGCGGGCTGCAGCCTCGCCGTGAGCGTCGCCGGCGGGCTGAGCGACCGGAAGCGGCCGTTCAGCATGCTGCGGCTCACCGGGGTGCGGCTGAGTACCCTGCGCCGGGTGGTGGCGTTGGAGACCGTCGTACCGCTGCTGCTCGTCGCGGCGGTGGCGATCGGGATGGGGTTCCTGGCCGCGCACCTGTTCCTGCGGGCGCAGCTGGACTACACGCTGCTGCCGCCGCACCTGTCGTTCTACCTGATGGTCGCCGGCGGGCTGGCGGTGTCGCTGGGCATCATCGCCTCGACGCTGCCGCTGCTGCGCCGCATCACCGGCCCGGAGACCGCCCGCAACGAGTGAACCCCGGCAGACCCACGAACATCAGGTTCAGCGACGTTCGCGGCCGGACGGGTCACCCCGTCCGGCCGCCGCCTTTTCCTGATGAACCAGCGCCGTACGTCAGACCGGACTGAGGCGAGCGACGACAGAGCCCGTTAACCGCCGGCCACCGCGAATCCGACAAAGATGATCACGGATAGGGGCAGGGCCGCGGCCAACGCGAGCGCCCGCTGACGGGCCGATCTGCCGATCAGCACGACGGCCAGGACACCGAGCGCGACATCGATGGCGACGTTCCACACCGAGCCCGGGGAGTAGCTGGGATCGTCGGCCCTGCGGGCGAACCGGGCCGCTTCCTCGAAGAACACCGCAGCCGGCAGCGCCGCCCCGAGAACCTGCCGCCAGCCCGCCCCGCGCGCCCAGTCACCGCCGATGCCGAAGACCAGCCCGGCGAGGACACCGAAGACCATCCAGAGCAGCGACGTCGGCGCCCACACCACGGCCAGGTCGTCGCCCTGGATGAAGGTCGCCGCGAGGTAGTAGCTGGGCACCGCGACCACGAGCAGCACAGCGGCGCCGACCGCCGAGCGCAGCCAGCCCGACCGGGCCCAGTATCCGAAGGCGAAGGCGGCGACCGCCCACGTGGCGGTGGAGTTGCCGAGTTCGGCGAACGGGTACGGCACCGACTTGATCCAGACGAAGTCGAGGAAGCCGAGCAGGAAGCCCCCCACCAGGGCGGTGAGCGCCACCATTCGATGACCAGGTCCCACGGCAAGCAGCATACTCAGTATGCGTACGAGGAAATCTCGGCACCCATGGCCTCATGGGAGGTTTTCGCTCTCGACGCCTGGGTTTACCCCGGTGGTGACCAGGAACGTTCCGGGCTGGGACTGCGGCTCGCTGCTCCGCAAGGGTGAGGCGGAGCAGGCCACGTTCGTCGAACTGTTCTTCGACCTGGCCATGGTGTTCATCCTCAGCCGGCTGGTCGCCCTGGCGTTCGACGTGCTCGCCGAATCACCCGGCACGCCAGGCTGGATGGTGCTGGGACAGGCCCTGCTGCTGTTCCTGCCACTGATGCGGGTCTGGACCCTGACCACCTACCTCACCACCCGATTCGACCCACGACGACCCGCGGTGCAGGGGTGCGTCATCGCCAGCGTGTTCGGTGTGCTGATCTTCGGCGTCAGCGTGTCGTGGGCCTTCGACGGGCGTGCCGTGGCATTCGCCTCCACCTACATCATCATGCAGGCCGGCCGGACCCTGGCGATCAGTCTCCTCGCCACGGTGCCCGAGGTGCGTACCGCAAATCTACGAGCCTTCTGCTGGTACGCGGCCGTTTCCGTCCCGTGGCTGATCGGCGCGGTGTCCCACGGGGCCGTCCGCCCGGCGATGTGGGCCCTGGCGGTGCTCGTCGAGTACGTCGCCAACGCCCGCGGCTGGCCCGTACCCCGACTCGGCGCCGGCCTGGCGAACCTGTGGGCGACCGCCGCCCGATACCTCGCCGAACGCTACCAACAACTGCTGATGATCTCTCTCGGTGAGCCGCTGCTGTCCGTCGGCGTCACCTTCATCCAGGTACCGGCCAGCCCGTACCGGATCACCGCACTGGGCGTAGCGTTCCTGACCACCGTCCTGCTCTGGCGCCTGTACTTTCACGTCGCCGGTCAACTGGTCGACGACGCGGTCCTGGCCGCCTCGCACCCGACCCACACCGGACGCGTCGCCGGCGCTGCCCACCTGACCATGATCCTCGGAATCATCACCACCAGCGTGGGACACGACCTGGTCGAGAAGCACCCCTCCATGCACACCCCCCCTCACCTGGTCGTCCGTCATCCTCGCCGGGCCTGCCATCTTCCTCGTCGGCCGCTCCGCGCTGGAGTACGTCGTCTACTCCCGCGTCTCCCTGCCCCGCCCTGCCGGCATCGCCGCCCTCGTGGCCCTGATCGCCCCGCTGACCCTCGTCCCACCACTGGCAGTCTCCAGCGCCGCCGCCATCGTGCTCCTCGCCATCGCCATCGCCGACACCAGACGCTCACACCGCCACCCCGACGAACAGCCCACCCCACCCTGACAACGGCGAGCACCGGCGAGCCGCCACAGGTCAGCGACCGAGGACGAAATACCCAAGACCCAGCAGACCGCGATAGATGCCGACGTACTCCCGCAGCCGGGCATCGAGTTCCTCGCGAACCTCGGGTGCGCGAGGGTCCTCCGGGTGTTCCAGCAGCCACTCCTGCTGGCCCGCGCGCCAGGTGGACTCGAAGTCGTCCCAATCCCGCTGGTCGGCAGTGCTGAAATGCAGGACACGCCAGCCCAGCCCACGGGCCTGCTCGATGAGATCCGCGAGCGGCACCGTCTCCTCCCCGAAGATCTTTACCGCCTCGGCCGTCGGCGGCCGCTCCCAGTACGCGTCGCCGAACAGGAGCCTGCCACCAGGCCGCACGAAATCCGCGAGTGCCGTGAGGGCATCGGCCGTCCCGCCGAAGGCATGCGAGGCGCCAACGCACAGGACACGGTCGCCTGTCTCCCGCGAGGTCGCCGCTTCCCCCGTCACGAAGGTCACGTGCTTGTCCAACGACCGCTCAGCGGCCAGTGCCCGCCCCCTCGCCAGAGCGGCATCATCCGTGTCGACACCGACGCCCGTCGTCACAGCTGCGCCGCTGACTCCTCCGGCCGCAACCGCCCTCAGCAGCAACTCACCGTTACCTGTCAGTGCGTTCTAGCGACTGATCGGCATGTCCCGCCTTGTGGTGGGACGGTCCCGGTCTTGTCCGCCTGAGCGGGGCCGGGTTGACGCTTCATGGCCACCGGCCCGCCGGGGCGGGTCTTATGGTCGGCTCCACGTCCTGCCACCGGGCCACTCCCGGCGGTGGTTGCCTCACGCGCGAGCGCGGCGAGGTTACGCGCGGCGTTCAGGTCCCGATCGAGGGCCAAGCCGCACGAGTCGCAGAGGTAGGTTCGGACACGCAGCGGCAGCTTGGCTTTCACCGCGCCACAGTCCGAACAGGTTTTGCTGGAGGGATACCAGCGGTCGGCCACGATCCGCCGGCCGCCGTTGCGTTCAGCCTTGTACGCCACCTGTCGGCGGATCTCACCGAAGCCGGCGTCCGCGACCTGCCGGGCTAGCCGCCGGTTGCGCAGCATGCCGGCCACGTTGAGGTCTTCGACCACGATCGTGCCGTACTTGCTGGCGAGGCGGGTGGTGAGCTTGTGCAGGCCGTCACGGCGCAGGTTCGCCACCCGCGCATGCGCTCGAGCGACCTGCTGGCGGGCGCGTTCCCACCGATTCGAGGGCCGCCGGCCGGTGCGCCGGTCCGGCCCGACGCGCCGGGACATCTGCCGGGCCAGACGCCGCATCCGCTGGGCCGCCTCGTCCAGGTGCCGGGGGTTGGGCACCATCTCGCCGGTGGACAGCACCGCCAGGTGGGTGATCCCCACATCGACGCCGACCACCGCCTGCGGGCGCGTCGGGGTGCGCTCGGCCCGCTCGACCTCGACGCAGAACGCGACATGCCACCGCCCGCCGTCACGGCGCACCGTCGCGGACAGGATCCGGGCCGTGCCCGCCTCCAAACGGCGGGCGAGCTTGCGGGCGGACTCGTGCAGCTTCAACCGGCCCAGCCGGGGCAGCACGACATGCTTGCGGTCCGCCTCCACCCGGATCGCGCCGGTGGTGAACCGGACGCTGGGAGTGGCGCGACGGCGGGACTTGAACCGCGGAAATCCCACCCGCCGACCGGCGCGCTTGCCTGCCCGGGCCTCGGACCAGTTCTTCAAGCCGCGCGCCAGGTTGTCCAGGCCGGTGTTGTACGCCTCCTTGGAACACTCAGCCCACCACGGCGCCACATCCGACTTCGCCTGATTCCACGCCTTCCGCAACTTGGCCAGACTCCATCCGACGGTCGGGGTCAGCAACTCATCAGGTACACCGTAGGTGCGTTCGGCGGCGCGCTGGTCCATGACCGCCTTCACCCTGGCCAGGCCCCAGTTGTACGCCACCCTGGCCGCGCCCGCATGCGCCAGCACCGCCCGCTCCTGAGACGGCGTCAGGTCCAGAGCGAACCGGTAGGCCTGTATCGCCTTCACGACGGCGGGTCCTGTGTGGTGGCGGCCTCGACCGCCCGGCGCGCCCGATCCGCCCCAGCCCGACGGCCGTAAAGACGCACGCACAACAAGGTCAAAATCTCCCTGACGTCCCGGACCAGGTCGCCGTCGACCTCCGCCGGGTCGACCACCAACAGCTTGCGGCCCTGCGCGGTCAGCGCCGCCTCGACGTACTCGGCACCGAAGCGGGCGAACCTGTCGCGGTGTTCCACGACGATGGTCGTCACCGTCGGGTCGCGCAGCAGGGCGAGAAACTTTTTGCGGTGCCCGCTCAGTGCGGATCCGACCTCGGTCACCACCTGCGACACCGGCAGGTTCTGCCCGGTCGCCCACGTGACAACCCGAGCGACCTGCCGGTCAAGGTCAGCGCGCTGGTCGCCGGACGAGACCCCGGCGTACACCACCACCCGCCCGGCACCAGCCGACGCAGCAGGCAACGGCTCACCCACCATGATCAGTCGACCCAGCCGGAAAGTAGGAACGGGCAGCGTCCCAGCCGCGTACTGCCGCCGCGCGGTGACGTACGCGATGCCCTGAGACGCCGCCCACTCCTTCAAATTCACCCCATCACCATAGCACACAGAAGGACGCTAGAGAGCACTCAATCGCGAGCAGTTGTTAACCCCACCCGCAGCCGAGATCAAGCACCCGCGCGCCAGGCCGGACATCAAGCCGCTGCAGAAGCAGAGCGGCGTGCTCCTCCGACAACGGGTGTTCCACCGCATCCGCACATAGCGCAAAGCGGCGAGGTCGTCAGTCGTCTGCATCCGCTGAGGGGGCCCGGATCGACGGCGCATCCCCGTTTCGCCACCACCGCGGCAATCGATTGTCATTCTCTGCGCCAGAGCCGCATGTGCGTCGGCGCCGTGCGATCACCGTGCTGCGCACGGTCCACTTCGAGGTGAAGCCGATAGGTCGGTGAGCTGTAACCGTGACCGGCGTGGCAGAGGCTGGCCAAGTGGAGACAACGAGGATGCGGGCCCTGCTGCCCTGGATCACCGCCGTGGCGCTGCTCGGCGGTTGCGGGTCCGCCGCCGGCGGCAGCCCAGCAGGCGACGACCTCGACGGGCTGCGCCGGCAGGCGCGCGCCGCCCTGGGCCGCTATGACCAGGCGGTACGCGACGCGGGTGACAGTGCGCGGTTCGTACCGGTGGGAGAGCTGACCCGGCAGCTCGGCGACTGGGAACTGGCGAACGGTGCCTACAAGGAGAGCTTGGCGGCAGGCCGCGTCGAGGCCACTGCGGCGCTGCCCACCGCGCCGACGCCGACCGGGAACCTCGTCTGGGCCGACGGCAGCAAGCAGTCCCTGCCGTTGGTCGCGGCGGATGAAACGTTGGCGCGGCTGCGCCAGGCCGGCACCGGCGACTGCGTCGACTGCGCGCCGCTGAAGGTCACCGGCGCCCGCCTGACCACGATGACGATCTCCACCACCCGGGGCTCCGCGACCGTCCCGGCCTGGGAGTACACCCTCGACGGCACCCTCGTACGGCTGACCCGACCGGCGGTGGCCGCCTCGTCTGCGGTCCAGGTGGCACCGCAGCCCTGGGACCCCGACAAGCCGACCGGCGGGCTGCAGATCGAGTCTGCGATCACGACCACCACCAGCCGCGAGCTGGCCGTCACCTTCACCGGTGTCCCTGACCCGCGCACCAAGCCGTGCGGCGCCGACTACAGCGCGGAGGCGGTGGAGTCGGACCAGGCGGTAGTCGTGATCGTCATCGAGCATCGGCACGCCAGGGCCGAGTCGTGCGGGGACGTCGGGGCGCGGCGCGGCGCCACCGTCGAGCTGGCGCGGCCGTTGGGGGAGCGGGCGGTCCTTGAGGTGCAGCAGGGCCTGCCGGTCAGCGTGACGATCCGGTGACCTCCGCCGCCTGGGAAGCGGTCCCGGGCTACCCGAGTGGGACCTGGACGGCGACGTCGTGGTTGGGGTAGTACGCCTCGAACTGGTCCGCGCCGTACTTGTCGCGGAACATCGCCACGACGTGGTCGACCCGGTCCGCGTCGGTGATCGGGGTGGCGCTGGAACTCAACGCCGTGCCGTTCGCGGCGATCTGGATCATCGGCGTGCGCCGGACGTTCTTGTACCAGTCGCTGTTCGAGCCGGTGACCGGGACCAGGAAGACGCTGTCCTCCTCCTGCACGAACCACACGGGGTGCGAGATCTGCCGTCCGGACTTCCGGCCGGTCACGGTGATCTCGACCTCCCTGACGCCCTGCAGAGCGTCCCTGATCGCGTTGGCCACGATGCCCTCCGACAGCTGTCCCGACGTGTTCTCGTCTGCCAGGCTATGAGGCGTTGCGCCCGCCTGCTGCGGGTTCCGCGGCGTTGTCACCGGCACGGGCCACCGATACCCCGGCTCGCCGGCCGATCTCTCGTAACGCCCCTTTTGGATGCTGCGCACCTTTTATGATGAGCTTTCAGATCTCATACCTGCGTCGAGCGGTGCCGGAGGCCGCGGACGAGTTCCGAGGAGGCGGCGGTGGTCCAGGCGTACCCCCAGCCGCCGCCCCTGACGAGAAGCCGGCGGCCGTGGCTGCGGATCTTCCTGGTCGGCCTGGCCCTCTGGCTCGCTACCGTGGTGGTCACCTTCCTGACCGGTAACCCCGCCCTGGTGCCGACGCTGGTGCTGCTCGGCAGCTTCCTGGTGCCCGTGACATTCGTGGTATGGGCATTCCAGCGGCGGGAGACCGGCGAGCTGACCCCGGGCCTCATCCTGAGCACGTTCCTGGCCGGCGGGGTGATCGGCGTGCTGGCCGCGTCGCTGCTCGAGTCCTACCTGCTGCGCCCGTCGTGGTGGCTGTTCCTCGGCGTGGGCCTCATCGAGGAGGCCGTGAAACTCGGAGCGCTGGCGTTCCTGACCCGGCACATGCATGTGAAAGCGACCCGGGACGGCATCATCCTCGGCGCCTCGGTCGGGTTCGGCTTCGCGGCCCTGGAAACCGCCGGGTACGCGTTCACCGCGCTGTTCACCGCCCACGGGCTGTCGCTGACCCAGGTGGTGGAGACCGAACTGCTGCGCGGCGTGGTCACACCCTTCGGTCACGGCCTGTGGACGGCGATCCTCGGCGGGGTGCTCTTCTCGTCCAGCACCCGCGAGCACTTCGTGATCACCGGGCGGCTCGTCCTGGCCTACCTCGGGGTGTCCCTGCTGCACGCGTTCTGGGACGCCATGCACGTGATCGCGCTGCTCCTGACGCTGCTGCTGACCGGAGGGACCCTGAAGCACGGCCAGCTGGTCAGGCCGACCGCGGGGCAGGTCGCGCTCTTCGCCGTACTGGACCTGGGGGGACTCGTGCTCGTGGCGGTGGTGGGGCTGCTCTGGCTCTGGGCGCTGGTACGGTCCGCACGTCGCGCGCCGCACGTGCCACAGGTGCCGCCGTACGGGTTCCGGGTGCCGATCCGGCCGCCCGGCCCCTGAGATCGCAATGCCACGCCCAGGCAGCCGATGCCAGTCATGATCCCGAAGGTTGGTAGGAGTGGACGAGATCCCGGAGGCGGCGCTGCCCGGCCGGTGAGGAGATCACCGGCCGGGCAGGATTGTGGCTTTGCTCAGTTGCCGGTGGGCAGGCCCTTCAGCATTTCGGCGAGGTCGCCGGTCTCCGCCGCGGGCGGCGTCTCGATGTTCACCCGCTTGTCGTAGTCGGTGTAGTTGACCGTCAGGTCGTACATCGCGCCCATGATCATGTGCACCCGGCGCGGCTGGTACTGCTCGTCGACCCAGAGCTCGATCGTGATCTCCTTGACGCCCTGCTTGGTCATTTCCTCCTCGACACCCGCCCGCGTCTCGGCGTCGAGCTGCCCGAGGTAGGTCGCCACCGGAGCGGTCAGGGTGTAGTGGACCGTCCTCGCCCCGTTTACCGTCTCCTCACCGACGACGGTGACTCCCTCGGTGGCGAGCAGCGTCTTGACCTGCTTGGTTGGGTCCATGTCCTCGAACTGCTTGGAGAAGTCCATCCCTGCCTGAGCGCCCATGGCGGACAGGTCCAGCTTCATCCAGCGCTTCCCACCCAGGCCCGAGCGTTGCGCCTCCGGCACCTCGACGTAGCACACCGCGCCGATCATTCGGACGATCACCGGGGTGCCGTCGGGGCCCGTTGTCGACATCTCGAGCTTGACCGGGTCGCCCAGGTCCATGACGCCCTGCATCGAGACCTTCTGGCCCGCCGCCGTGCCCTCCGCCGTCACGGCCACGGAATCGGCCTTGTCGGTGGTGTCGATCGTCTTCTGCAACGAACCCTTGAGATCACTGGCGAGCAGTTCCAGCACGCTCGGCTGCTTCGGCGCGTCCGGCGAGCCCGGCTTCGCGCAAGCAGTCACCGCGAGCGCCGTCAGGGCGGAGACCGCCAGAACAGTCGTCTTCTTCCACAGTGACACGTGACAACTTCTTTCCCCGAAGAATTCTGGGGATCGCCCCAGAGACGGATGACACGCTATCCCAACCGATCAATCTCGAGACGGCACATCGGCGGCGGCAGGGCCGGCCGCCCGTAAGCTTGATAAACGCGGATATTGTCGCCCATGCGCCGGATGCGCGGCCGCGCTCGCGTGGTCGGTTCTGACGAGGTTGGGGACATGGAAAAAGAAGCGCAAGGTCAGCAGCAGGTACCGCGACGGCGGGGGCGACGGCCGACGCGTCCCGATCCAGATTCGGGCCCGGTGGGCGCCTTCGCCGACCGCCTGTTGCGACTGAAGCAGGAGGCGGGCAACCCCTCGTACGAGGAGATGTCGGTGCGCCTGGGCGCAGCCGCCTCGAAGTCTTCGCTGGCCGCCGCGGCCCGTGGCCGGAGCCTTCCCAGCTGGGAGACGACATGGGAGTTCGTGCGAGTGCTCGCCGTCGACCGGCTGGGCCACGACCCGGTGGACACCGAGCAGGAGTGGCGGGAGCGCTGGACGCAGGCCAAAGCTGTCGGGCATTCGGCGGACACCGCGTCGACGGCCGACGCGGTGCCGCAGCGGCCCGGGGCGTCGGAGGCGCCCCCGGCGGTCCAGGAGACGCCGCAACCCGAGACCAGCGAGGTCGAGGAGACAAGGCCGACCGGGGAGACCGCCCGCACCGGCGACAACGCCGAGCGAGTCCGTGGACGGGCGGCTTCGGCCGCCGTCGAGCCTTCACCATCCCGGTTGCGCGACCGTCGGCAGATCGGCATCGCCGGCGTGGCTGCGACCATGGCTGCGCTCACCGGTGCCGGTGTCACCTTCGTCGTTCTCGATCGGCGGAGGGATGAGAGCGACGGCAGCGTGACACGCGCGGTCGTCGCTCCACCCGATCATGACGACTCTCGATTCGAAGGCGACATCACCTATCCCGACGGGACTCTGGTGCCGCCGAACACCTCGTTCACGAAGATCTGGCGGATCCGCAACACGGGGACGGTGGTCTGGGCCAACCGCTCTCTGGCGCGGGTCAACGAGACACCGTGCCAAGCGCCGGTGGCGGTCGCCATCCCGCAGACAATGCCGGGAGAGACCGTGGACATCGCGGTTGCCGTTCGGACCCCCGGCGAGCGCGGGAGCTGCAAGATCTACTGGAAGATGGCCGACGAGGACGGGCGGATGTATTTCCCGCTGAAGCGTCCGGTCTTCCTGGACGTACGGGTCGGCGGCTCGTAAGTTCCGCGCCGATCTGCACGGCGTCCTTCTCACCCATCGGTCCAGCCGGTCATGAACCGTACGGTGAGGCGGCGAAGCCCTGCCGGTGCCGCATCGCACCGGCAGGGCTCCGCCCCCTGCCCGGATGGGTCAGCCGCAGTTGGTACCGCGCTTGCCGCCCTCGGTGCCGCTGATGCGGCCCATCCAGTCCACGCACTTGCCCGCCGCCGACAGGTAGACCGGGCCGGCGTAGGACGTGAAGTAGTTGCCCTCGTAGGCCGGCCAGTGGCTGCCGACCGGGTTGATGCCCAGGCCCACCTCGATGAGCACGGCCGAGCCGGCGGTGTTCCGCTTGGCGATCGCGCAGTTCTTGCCCGTGGACGAGCTGTAGGTGAGGAACACCGTCCCCTTGGTGCCGATCGGGGCGGAGTTCACGACGCTGTAGCCGGACCCGCACTCGCCTGCGTAGGTGGCTGCGTAGGCCGGGGTGGCCGCGGCCAGCGCTCCGGCCATCGTGGTGGCGGTCAGGGCGACGGTTGCGGCGGTGGTCTTGACGAGCTTCATTGCATTGTCCTCCGGTGCTTGCTGTTGGTCGGGTCAGCCGCAGTTGGTGCCGGTGCGGGTCTTGGAGGCCGTTCCGATGGTGCCGCCCCAGTCGACGCACGAGCCGGCCGCCGACACGTAGACCGGCCCGGCGTAGGTCGTGTAGTTGCCGCTGTCCTTCTGCCAGGTGGAGGTGCCGGAACGGCGGAGGTACGCCTCCATGAGCGTGGCGGTTCCCGGCTTCTCCCGGATGGTGACGACGCAGTTCTTCCCGGTGGAGGAGCTGTAGGTCAGGTACACCGTGCCGCGGAGGTCGGGAAGGTCGATCAGGTTGACGACGCCGTAGCCGGAGCCGCACTGCCCGCCGTAGAGCGCGGCGTAGGCGGGTGAGGCGTTGACCAGGGTTCCCGCCGTCGCGGCGGTTGCCGTGAGTCCCAGCGCGGCGATCTTCTTCGAAATGCGCACGAAGTTCCCTTTCTACTGTGGATTGCCACGAATGACGCTGCCAGGCGGCGCCGGCCGGCACCAAGGGATCTTCGTCCAGTGATCTTCCAGTGGACTATTCGGAGAAATAATCGCCAGGTCGGCGGCTTGGTCGAGGCGGAGCGGCGCACGGCGCGGGAGCGGGTGGCGCTCGGCAAGCATGGACGCGGCCGGATCGGACGCCCGACTCCGGATACCTCTCGAAGAACACTCAAAAGGCCTGATCCTGCACGTCGCGCCATCCGAAAAGGAGTAACAGCCGGCGCTATGGTGTGACAGGGGGTAGTCGAGGCTGCCCGGTGGGTGACGGGCGGGCGTACAAGAGCGCTACAGGCCTCAGGCATCGGTGGTGCCGCACAAACGGGGGGTAATCATGTTCGAGCGGCTGGGCAGATTCGTCGTACGCAGAGCGTGGTGGGTGATCGGCGGCTGGCTGCTCGCGGCAGCCGCCATCGTCTTCACCACACCGTCGCTGAGCGACATCACCTCCGCCGATCAGGAAAGCTTCCTGCCGCACTCGTACGAGTCGGTGCAGGCCACCGAACTCGGCAAGAAGGCGTTTCCGCAGCAGGCCACCGCGACGGCGATCATCGTGGTCAAACGCGCCGACAGGCAGCCGCTCACGCCGGCCGACGAGGCGAAGGTGGGCCAGCTCGCCCAGTCGCTCAAGGCCCGGAACATCGCGCACACCTCCGGCTACCTGACCGGCCCGCCAGCCGTGGCACCCGACAAGTCGGTGCAGGTGGTGAACGTCGGCCTCACGTCGGTCGCCCCGGACGACCCGGCGCTGCTCGACGCCGTACGCGACCTGCGAGCGGCCATCGGTCCGGAGTTGGCGGGCAGTGGGCTGAGCGCGGGGGTGGCCGGCGAAGTGGCCAGCTTCGTCGACAACCAGGACACCTTCAACAAGGCCTTCGCCGTGGTCGGCGTCGCGACGATCATCCTGATCATCGGACTGATCCTGATCATCTTCCGCAGCCCCATCGCCGCGCTGCTGCCCGTGGTGGTGATCAGTGGGGTCATGGCCGTCACGAGCGGGCTCGTCGCCGCGGCGGGCAAGGCGTTCGATCTGAATGTGAGTCAGGATCTGCAGACGGTGTTGCTGATCGTACTGTTCGGCATCGGCACCGACTACATCCTGTTCCTGCTCTTCCGCTACCGCGAGCGGCTACGTGCTGGTGACGACAAGCGCACCGCCATGGTCGTTTCCGTCGAGCGGGTCGGCGAGGTCATCACCTCGGCCGCGGGAGCGGTCATCGTCGCGTTCCTCGTGCTGCTCCTGGCCTCCCTGGGCTTCTTCGGCTCGCTCGGCCCGGCGCTCGCGATCGCTGTCGGCGTCATGCTGGTCACCTCCCTCACCCTCATCCCGGCCGTCGTGTCGCTGCTCGGCCGGTACGTCTTCTGGCCGTCCAAGGCCTGGCAGCGTGCCCCCAAGGCCACCATCTCCCACCGCCTGGGGACCGCAATCGGACGCCGGCCGGCGCTCGTCGCGGCGGCATCCGGCGCTCTGCTGGTCGCGCTCGCCGCAGGCGTGCTCGGCTACAAGGCCGACTACGACTTCAGCGCCGGCTTCCCGCAGGACACCGAGTCGGCGAAGGCCGCCGCGGACCTGCAGCGCGGGTTCGCCGCCGGTGCGCTCGCCCCCACCGAGGTCTACCTGACCACCGGCAACGGGTCGCCGCTGACCGAGCAACAGATCAGCGACTTCGCGGCGGCCGCGGCGGGCGCCCCGGGAGTGGGCCGGGTGCAGCCGCCGGAACGCAGCAGCGACCCGAGCGTGGCCCGGGTCAACCTGCTACTCAACGAGAACCCGGTCTCCAACAAGGCGATCACCCTCGTCCGCGACGACCTGCGCGACGCCGTGCACAAGGCGGCCCCGCCCGGCACCCGGGCGCTGGTCGGCGGCACCACCGCGATCTTCGCGGACATCAACTCGGCGAACAACCGCGACCTGTCGGTGATCCTGCCTGTAGCGGCCGGCCTGATCGCACTCATCCTCGCCCTGCTGCTGCGCAGCCTCGTCGCGCCGATCTACCTCGTGATCGCGGTGCTGCTCAACTTCGCCGCCACCCTGGGCGCCACGGTCTACCTCTTCCAAGGACTACAGGACAAGCCGGGCGTCACCTTCCAACTGCCGATCATCCTCTACCTCTTCGTGGTGGCGATCGGCACCGACTACAACATCCTGATGATCGCCCGACTACGTGAGGAAGCGCGGGAGGGCAACGAACCACACGAGGCCGCCGCCATCGGCGTGGAACACGCCGGCCCAACGGTCGCCGCTGCGGGCCTGATCCTCGCCGGGACGTTCGGGGTGCTGATGCTCGCGCCGATCTCGTTCCTGCAGCAGATGGGCTTCGCGGTGGCGATCGGCATCGTGCTCTCGGCGTTCGTCATGTCGATGTTCTTCGTCCCCGCCCTCACCGCGCTGATTGGACACAAGGCGTGGTGGCCGGGCCACGGCGACCAGCGGCCGGCCCGCGGGCGGCACGCCCCGCCGGAACCGGCGAGCGTGAACGCGTAGCGGGGGATCCCTCCTCACCAGGCACAATCGCATAGCGGGTCAGGCCGCAAACACCGTCAGATCCATACCCCTCAGAATGCTGACGTTGTCGGCTTGGATCGGAAGGTCGGACGGTGGGGGTTTCGGGGCATGCCGAGGATCTTGATGAGCTCTTGCGGATGGTGCGGCGGCAGGGGTCGCTGAGGGAGGTCCTGCACTGGCTGGGGCGGCGGATCGGGGCAGAGGTCGCCTGGATCGGTGGCACGTCCACAGTCGAAGCGGCGACGGCCGGGTTCCGCCGTACGACCCTCGACGCGCTCGATGAACAGTTGCGGCGCTTGGCCGCGGGGCGGTTGGCCGCCGTCACGGCGCAGGTCGGCGGGGCACAGGTGCATCTCGAGGCATTCGGGGAGCGAGAGCCGCGTCCAGTCCTGGTCACGGTCAGCGCCGTAGAACTGTCGCGGGAGGCCGCGGCGCTGGCGTCGCGGGCCGGGGGGCTGGTGGAGCTCCTGGGACGGGCACTGGCCGCCGACGACAGCCTGCGCGGGTACGAGGAGAAAGCGCGGCAGCTGCGGTTCGCCGTGCTGAGCGCGTTGATGGCGGGGGATGTCGCCCTCGCCCGGCGGATGACCGCCAGCGACGTGCCCCCGCTGCTCGGTGACGAGCGGGTGCGGGTGTACCTCCTGCACTGCCTTCCCGCCGACCGTGACCGGCTCGCCCGCGCCTACCAGGACGCCTCCGGTTACCACGGCCCGGGCCTGATGGTGCACTGCCCGTCATTCAAGGAGCACTTGATCTGCCCGATCGCGGAGGACTCCGGCGCCGGCGGGCGCCTCCAGCTGGATTCGGTGCTGCGGCGCCTGGTCAGGGAGAACTCGGCGTATGCGCTCGGGGCCAGCAGGCTGCATCCGCTTGACGCCACGGCCGCGGCCTATGGCGAGGCCCTGCACGCCTTGGCCGTCGCGCGTAACTCCCCGGAGCGTGTGGCGGCCTACCGCGGGCAGCCCTCGCTGGTGCACCTGCTGCCCCGCCAGGCGGCGGTCGGCTGGGCCCGCGCGTACGTGGCGCCCCTGCACGCCGTCCCGAAGCTCACCCTGGACATCACGCGCCTGGCCCTGACGTTCCCACGCTCCGCAGTGGCACGCCTGCTGAACATCGGCCGTAACACCGTCGCCGCGCACTGCCGGCGGGCGGAGGAGGCGCTCGGGCTCGACCTCAGTGACGTCCAGGCCCGCGCCACGCTCGACCTGGCGCTGTCGCTCAGCAGCCTCCAGAGCGGCCCCCAGCCCGACCCGGACACCCCGCAGCCCGCGCCGAGCCTGGGCGAACTGCTCCGCACCCGGCCCGCGACGACGTGGGCGGAAACCTTCCTCCGGCCCCTGCGCGACGCGGAGCATCGTGGCGTGCACCGCACCGTGCGATCCTGGATCGAGGCCAACATCGATGCCCAGCAGACCGCCGCGCACCTGGGCCTGAGCCGGAACACCGTCCGGGCGCACCTGCGCGTCGCCGAGCGCTCGCTCAACCGCGACCTGCTGACGACCGGGTCGGGCATCAATGACCTCGTCCACGCTTTCCACGCCGTGAGTGGGCACCGTGCACAACCCGACGAGGAATCTGAGCACCGTGCACGGTAGCTCTGCGAGTGCCCGCGCCATAGCGTCTCCCCGTCCGGATGAAGATCGAACTAAATCCAGAGAGGATGCGGTCCTTGAGGCGCATGACGGCGGTACTGGAGGGACTCGCGCGATCTCGGCGCGCGGTAGGTGGGGCCCTCGCTCTCGTGACCGCGGCGAGCGTGGTGCTCGCCGCGCCAACGCCGGCCATGGCCGACGAGGATTGGTACGCCGAATGCTCCCGCGCGGATGTGAGTTGCCAGACCGGCGTCGAGGTCAAATTTGTGCCAAGCGACAAATGCGGGACGGCGAGCGCCGACAGGCACAACACGGAGGTCTGCATCCTGTACTACGGTGACAAAGTCTACGTCAGGGACCGCAAAACCGACACGCATTCGGCGGTTGGGGTAGCCACCTCCAGCACGGGCGATATCAGGCACCGGTATTGTCGCAACCCCCATGGATACGACACCTGGGCCGAGTGCAACTTTGACTGGACCGAGGACAGCACTAAAACCGTCTACGGCGGCTACCGGGTCAGCAATTCTGTCATATACAAGGAATATCTGTTTCCCTTCTCCGGTAACTGACCGTCATCAGGGCGTCCCGGCAGCCGTTGAAACGGCCTCCGGGACGCCCTTCCCGATCACGATGCCGCTGGTACCCGCCCGAGCGGCGAGGCCGCGACCGGCCGGACTGCCGGCCGGGCCAGGGCGCTCGGCCACCAGGTGCGGCGGCCGATGTGCAGGGCCAGCGCCGGGACGAGCAGGCTGCGGACGAGGAACGTGTCGAGCAGCACCCCAACTCCGATGATCACGGCGGTCTGGACGGACGGCACCAGCGGTAGCACGCTCAGCGCGCCGAACGTGGCTGCGAGGACCACACCCGCGCTGGTGATCACCCCGCCGGTCACGGTCAACGCGTGCAGTACGCCCTGCCGGTGCCCGAGCCGCGCTGTCTCCTCCCGGGCCCGGGTGCTGAGGAAGATGGTGTAGTCGACACCGAGGGCGACGAGGAACAGGAACGTCTGCAGCGGGATCCCGACGAACAGGCGCGGGTAGCCGATCGCGTCGAGGATCAGCCCGGCGGCGCCCAGCGCGGCGACGTAGGACAGGACCACGCTGGCCAGCAACAGCAGCGGTGCGACCAGCGCCCGCAGCAGCAGCACCAGGATGAGGAAGACGACTGCCAGCACCAGCGGCGCGACGAGGCGGTTGTCCCGGTCGACGGTCCGCTTCTCGTCGATCAGGTACGCGGTGTCGCCGCCGACGAGGGCCTGCGCGCGCGGCACGGCGTGCACCGTGGCGCGGAGCCGGTCGACGGTCTCGAGGGCCGCGTCGCTGTCCGGCGTGTCGGACAGGACCGCGGCGATGCGTACCCAGCGGCCGTCCGGCGAGGGTTCCGGCGCGCCCACCTCGGCTACTCCCGGCACGGTACGGGCGGCGGCCAGCACCTGCTCGGCGGGTCCGGCGGCGGCCAGGATCTCGGCGGGTGCGACGGATCCCTTCGGGTAGTGCGCCTCGATCATCCGCTGGCCGGTGACCGAGCCGACCTCCTTGGTGAACGACTCGTCGTGCGGCATGCCGATGCTGAGGTTGACCATGCCGAAGCTCAACGCCACGAGCGCGGTCGCCGTGCCCAGCCAGACGGCGCGGGGCCGCCGGCCGACGAACGCGGCGATTCGCCGCCACACCCCGTGTTGGGCCGCCACGTCGACGCCGACCGCGTCGGGGGAGTAGCGGGGCACGAACGGCCAGAACAGCCACCGCCCGAAGACGACCAGCATGGCCGGTAGCAGCGTGGTCATGGCCAGCAGCGCCGCGACGATCCCGACCGCGCCGACCGGGCCGAGCCCCCGGGTGGACGGCAGCTGCGCGGCGAGCAGGCACAGCAGCCCGATCGCCACGGTCGCCGCGGAGGCGCCGATCGCGCCGATCGATCGGCGCAACGCGACGGCCATCGCCGCGTGCCGGTCGGCGTGCCGGCGCAGTTCCTCCCGGTAGCGGGCGATGAGCAGCAGGGCGTAGTCCACGCCGACGCCGAAGACCAGCACGGTCAGGATGCTCTGGCTCTGGAAGTCCACGGCCAGCCCGGCATGCTTGGCCAGCAGGTACACCACCGCGCTGGCGAGCTGGTTGGCCAGCGCCACCGTGATGAGCGGGATCAACCACAGCACCGGGCTGCGATAGGTGATGAGCAGCAGCAACGCGACGGTGGCGGCGGTCGCCAGCAGCAGCGTGGTGTCCATGCCGGCGAACGCGTCGAAGACGTCGTCCTCGCCGCCGGCCGGGCCGGTCAGCGCCGTCCGCAAACCATCGGGTACGTCATTGCCCAGGCGGTCCTTGATACCAGCGACCGCGTCGGCCCGCTGATCGGCGTCCCCGGCGACGGGGAAGGACAGCAGCAGGGCCTGCCCGTCGTCGCTGGGCACCGGCGGGGACACCTGCCCGCCGTCGGCGTACCGGGCAAACGTTGCCCGGTCGGCGTCGACCTTGGCGCGGTCGGCGGTGGTGAGCCCGGCCTCGCGGACGTAGACGGCGACGGCCAGGGGCTTCTGCGAATCCGGGAACGCCTGCTCCGCCCGCTCAACGGCCCGGCTGGCCTCGGCGGTGGCCGGCAGCGCGCCGAGGGCGTCGTTGTCCTGCACCTCGGTCAGCTTCAGCGCCAGCGGCCCGGCCGCCGCGACGAGGACGAGCCAGAAGACGAGCATCACGTACTTGCTGCGGCGGCCGGACGGCAGGCCGGCCACCTTTTGCCTGGTCGTGGTCATATCGTCGATCCTTCGGCCGGCGGCGGTCGAAGGCAGGAGTGCCAGGTCCCGAAGGCAGGTGGTGGTAGCACCACCGATTCCGGTGGCAGGGCGGGCGGAGACGGCGACGCCTGCCCGCGGGCGTTCGCGCTGCCCGTGTGCGGCATCGAAAGCATCCTGTCCGTGCCGCTGGAGTTCTACCTGAGAGATTTCGTTCCCACGCGCAACCTGCGGAGCCGGACGTGGCGTGACTATCTCGCATCGGGGATAGGAGGCTTTGGATGAGCGATCGCGACACGGCGTTCGCGGAATATTTCGCCGCGAGGTCGGACGCGATGCGTGGCACCGCGTACCTGCTCTGCGGCGACTGGCACCGAGCGCAGGACCTGGTCCAGACCGCGTTCACGAAGCTCTACCTGGTCTGGAACCGGGTTGCCCGGCACGAGGTACTCGACGCCTACGTACGGCAGATCCTGGTCCGGACCTTCCTGGACGAGCGGCGGCGGGGCTGGTGGCGACGCGAACGGGTGGGCGGGGAGGACGCCGAACGACCCACACCGCCCGAATCGCCGGAGAACCGGCTGGTGATGCTCCAGGCGCTCGCCGCCCTGGCACCACGCCAGCGGGCGGTTCTGGTGCTCCGCTACTGGGAGGACCTGTCGGTCGAGGAAACCGCTGCGCTGCTGGGCTGCACACCAGGAACGGTGAAGAGCCAGGCGGCCCGTGGCCTCGAGAACCTGCGCGGCCTTCTACTGCCCGCCTACAGCACGATCGAGAAGGGGGAACGATGAACGGGGACGAGTTGCGCGAGGCGCTCCGCCACGAGATGGCGGTCGTCGCCTCGCCGCCACCACTGGACACGGCCGCCGCGCTCGGCGCCGCACGGCGGGCCCGCGCGCGCCGGCGTACCGGGTGGGCCTGCGCCGGGTCCGCGACCGTGGTGCTGGCGGTCGCCGGCGTCGCGGCGGTCGGCACCGCGGGCGCCGGCATCCCGGATTCCGGCGCCGCGGGGGCCGGCGCCCCGGGTACCGGTACCGCGAGGGCCGGCGGCGTGAGTCCGACGGCTTCTGGAACGACGCCTCTTCCGGGCCCGTCCGACAGGGGCACCGCCGAGCCGTGGCCGACGGGACCGGACGGCCTCCCGCAGCAGGACCGGACGGCGAAGGCCGGCACCCGGTACGACCAGGGGGTCCGGCTGCTCGACGAGCTCATCGCCGTGGTGCCGGCCGGGTACGTCGTGCCGGAGTACGCGCCGAACCAGTCCGTGGACGACGATCCGCCGCGCAGCAGCCAGGCCGAGTTCGACGGAAAGGTGAACGGCGTCGACGTGTGGCGCTACACGTCCGTGGCCACCATCGCCAAGGGAGACCGGACCGGGCGCGTGGCCGTCGAGGTGTACACCCGCGGGAACGAGCTCCCGACCGAACCGTGCGCGCTGACCCGGCGGTTCTGGGGCATGGAGGGCCAGTGTCAGGTGGTGACCGTCGGCAACATGAAGATCGGTGTGGTCGTCCAGCCCACCATCGACCGGCGCTTCGACCAGTGGTCGGCCTACCGGCACCCGGACGGGACGGTCACCTTCGTCGCGCAGAGCCGGTCCTACAGCAGCCCCAAGAACGGGCTGAAGGAACTGCCGTTCACCGTGCCGCAACTGGCGGCGCTCGCCATGAACGAACGGTTCCACCTTCAGTAAGCAGGTGACAGCCGACGCTGTCCGTCGCGCGGGTCCGGTCCGGAACGGTCCGCGCGGCGGGTGGTGGTAGCACCACCGACTCCGGCGGCCGGGTGGGCGGAGAATGAGTTCCGTGGACAGCTCTGTACGCGCGGTCGTCTGGCGGCACCTCCGGCCCGGCGCGGTCGCCGCCGTGCAGGGCTTGGCCGTGGCCCTGCTCAGCTTGACCACCAACGTGGCGCTGTTCGTGCTGTCGGTGGTCTCCCTCGCGCTCATCCCCGCGTTCGGCATCGGGTTCGCGCTGTTCCCGGCGGTGACTGTGCTGGTGCGGGCGTCGCTGACGCTGCAACGGCGGCTGAGCCGGTGGGGTGGGGTGCCGATCGCGTCGCCGTACGGGCCGGTGCCCGCCGGCGCTGGGCTCGGCACCTGGCGGCGGTTCCGGTGGGTGGTCGCGGATCCGGCGACCTGGCGGGATTTCGCCTGGCTGATCCCCGGCGCGATCACCGGCGGCGTGTGCCTGCTGGCGTTCGTGCTGCCCGGGTACGGCCTTGAGGGCGTCCTGTTCGTGCCGCTGGTGCTCTACCTGACCATCGACTGGTACGGCTACGGCGTGTTCTGGCCGATGGACAACATCTTCAAGGCGTGGCTGGCCGCGCCGCAGGGGTGGCTGCTCCTTGTCGGAGGGCTGGCCGCCGCACGGTGGCTGATGTGGCTGCACTTCCGCTTCGCCGGCTTCTTCCTCAACCCCACCCGCGCGCAGGAACTGGCTCTGCGGGTCCGACACCTCGCCGCTACCCGCGCCGACACCATCGACACCCAGGCCGCCGAGCTACGCCGCATCGAACGTGACCTGCACGACGGGGCGCAGGCCCGGCTGGTCGCCCTGCGGATGAGCATCGGTCTGGCCGAACAGCTCCTCGCCGATGACCCGGCGGCGGCACAAAAGCTGCTTAGCGAGGCGCAGGAAAGCAGCGGCCACGCCCTCGCCGAGCTACGCGACCTGGTCCGCGGCATCTATCCGCCCGTACTCGCCGAACGGGGCCTCGACGGGGCGGTGCAGGCCCTCGCCCTGGCCGTACCGCTGCCGGTGGACCTCGACGTGCAGCTGGCTGGCAGCCCGCCCGCGGCGGTCGAGTCCGCGGCCTACTTCGCGTTTGCCGAGGCGCTGACCAACGTCACCAAACACAGCGCCGCCGGCCGCGCCTGGATCCAGGTACTCCATAACGACGGCGTGTTGAAGATGGTGGTCGGCGACGACGGCCGCGGCGGCGCCACCGTGGACGCGGGGACCGGCCTGGCGGGGGTACGACGCCGGCTGGCAGCTTTCGATGGCACGATGATCGTGACGAGTCCGCCCGGCGGACCCACCGTCGTGACCATGGAGCTGCCGTGCGAGTTGTCATCGCGGAAGACCTTGCCCTCCTCCGGGACGGGCTGACCCGCATCCTCGACGCCTACGGCTACAAGGTGGTCGAAGCCGTCGCCGACGGGCCGTCCGTGCTGCCGGCGCTCACCAGGCATCGGCCCGACGTCGCGGTCCTGGACGTGCGCCTGCCGCCCACCTTCAGCGACGAGGGCCTGCAGGCGGCGCTCGCGGCCCGGGTGGAGCTGCCCGGGCTGCCGATCCTCGTGCTGTCCCAGCACGTCGAGCAGCTGTACGCGCGGGAACTCCTCGCCGACAAGGCTGGGGGAGTCGGCTACCTGCTCAAGGACCGGGTGTCCAACGTCGGCCAGTTCATCGGCGCGGTGCAGCGGGTGGCCGGCGGCGGGATGGTGATGGACCCGGAGGTGGTGTCCCAGCTGCTGGCGCGTAACACGGGCGCTAACCGGTTGGACGAGCTTACCGCCCGGGAGCGGGAGGTGCTGGGGCTGATGGCGGAGGGGCGGTCGAACGCGGCGATCGCTCAGCGGATGTTCGTCACCGAGAAGGCGGTCAGCAAGCACATCAACAACATCTTCAGCAAGCTGGGGATGCCGCCGTCGGAGGACGACAACCGGCGGGTGCTGGCGGTGCTCGCGTACCTGAACGGCTGAGGATCGGGCGGCCAGCTTTTGCGCCGGTTGCCGGCCGGGGATCGACCCGGCCGACAACCGGCGTGCTGCTACTGCTTCCGACCCGAGCCCGGACCGCTACCCCGGTTCACGGACGGATCAGGACCGCTCGTACCGGAGGGAGGTATCGACCGGGAGGCTGAGCCGGGCGTCGGCCAGGTCCAGCACGATCGTCGACCCGTCGGCTACCGGTTGCAGGCTCGGCTGATCACCCACAGTGTTACCGGCCGCGACCAGCACGATCCGGCTGCCGGCCTGGATGACCGTATCCTGCGGGAAGAAATCGACGCTCACCTTCTGTGGCAGGCCGGCGACGGTCAACCGTCCGGCTGCCGGATCCGTTACGTGGTTGAGGCTCTGCGCCGCCCAGTTGATCGAGCGTTCGGTGCCGTCGGCCCGCCGCTCTATCAGGGACAGCACGAGGCTGGCCCGGTTGCCGGTGGCGGTGACGGTGCCCTGGTAGCTGGGCATGCCGGACAGCGTGATGTCGCGGTCCAGCGGTGCCGAGGCGAACACGACCTTGCCGTTGCCGTGGCCACTGCGGGTCTCCTCGGCCTCCGTGGCGAGCCGACCCTGGTAGTCGTAGTAGTGCACCGGGCCGGTGCCTGGTTTGGTGCGGAGGACGCCATCGACGGATGGGTAAAGATTCATCGCGTTCGTGGCGCCGAGCAGCCAGCTCTTCTCGTGCCGCCATCGTCCGGCGTCGTCCTGCATCTGGATGGCCGGCGCGGCGAGGATGCCGGTGTCGCGTTCCTTCAGGAACTGGTCAAACCAGGCAACCATCACCTGCTCCCACCAGTCGGTACGCGAAGGCCAGGCGTGCGCCCACTGGCCCAGCCATGCCTTGAACGGCACCCCGGTCCGTTGCACATCGGCCAGCCAATCGGCCATGTTGTGCGGCTTCACGTTCCAGTCCTGCAGGCCGTGAATGTAGAAGACACTTGCCCGCTGCCGGTTCGGCGCGGCGCGCAACTCGGCGCCGAAGTCACGCAGTTGCCAGTACCCGTCCTTGTTCCCGTCCACGGTGGAGGAGACCCCGCCCTCCTGTACCCACACCTGTTCGGCGCAGACCTCGCCGGCGACGGCACCCGGCACGTTCACCGGATCGCGCAGCTGGCTGCTGCCGGCGTACAGGCCGACCGGGCTCAGCCCAACCAGGGTCCAGTAATAGGTGTTGAAGCCGAAGCCCTGAACGTTGATCGGCACTCCGTTGACGAAGTTGTACTTGTACAGGTCGGAGATCCCGCTGATCGGCACGATCGTCTTCAGCGACGGTGGCGCCTCCACCCACACGTCCTGTGGTGCGGTGCCGTCGTAGCTGACGCCCATCAGCCCGACCCGCCCGTTCGACCATGGCTGGTGGCCGTAGTGCTCGATCGCCGCCGCGGTGTCCTTGGCCTCGGTCGGGCCACCGATGGTGAAGCAGCCCTCGGAGTTGCCGGTGCCGCGCAGCGACACGATGCCGTAGGCGTAGCCGCGGGGCACCAGGACATCCCCCGCCCGGCCGAGCAGATGGCCGAGGCCACCCTCCAGCACGGGCGAGCCGCCACCGTAGTACGGAGTCACGTCAAGCACCACCGGGACCGGTCCGGCGACCGGCGGGCGAACGATCCAGCTGTCCAGCTTCACCCCATCGGGTGCGGTGATCCGGTGGTGCTCGACGATCGAGCCGGTCACCGTCACCCCCGGGATCGGCTGTGACACATCGTGCAGGTACGCGGCGGTCGCCGGCCCGTCCGACATGGTCGCTGCCGGCGCGGCCAGCGGCAGTTCACCGGCGGCCGGTGCCGGGGCAGGCGGGATCAGCAGGGCCGCGGCCACCCCGGCCGGCAGCCACCAGCGAACCTTCCCGCTGCGGATGATCGACGTCATCGCCGCCCCGCTAGCCGCGGGCCGCGGCGACGGCCGCCTGCGCGTCCACGATTCCCCACCCGTACGCCGGGGTGTAGACCCCACGGGCGAGGCTGCCCGGCGTCCTGGCCGTCGACATCAGCACCGAGTACACGTTGTCGAGGCTTCGGCCCTGGGCGAACAGCAGCGCGGCCACCCCGGCGACATGCGGCGTGGCCATTGACGTACCGGCGTAGGCGTCGTAGTCGCGCTGGCCGCAGGCGGTCGAGCCGGTGCCCTGCGGCACCGTCGACCAGATGTCGTCGTCGCAGGAGACCAGGCCCGCACCGCCGGGGGCTGCGACCGCCTTGAGATCGGCCTTCAGGCCGAGGTTCGAATACCAGGCCTTGAGCTCGTTACGGTCGGTGGCAACTACGCAAAGCGCCCCCGGCTCCCAGGACGGGGTGTCACACAAGGGGGCCGCCTCGTTGCCGGCGGCGGCGATCACCGCGACACCCTTGGCGTTCGCGTACGCGATGGCCTCGGTGGCGTCGGAGACCAGCCCGGTGAGCGTCAACGCCTGCGCACCGGGCACTGCCCCGAGGCTGAGGTTGATCACCTTCGCGCCGTGGTCCGCCGCGTACCGGATGCCCAGGGCGATGTCCTCGAAGCTGCCGCTGCCGGCCTCCAGGACCTTGATCGGCATGATCTTCGCCCCGGGTGCGACACCCGCGATGCCCACGCCGTTGCCCGTGGCAGCGGCCGCGATGCCGGCCACGTGCGTGCCGTGCTCGTCGGAGGAGTCGGCTACGCCGTTGGGCCCACGCCAGTCGCCGTTCCCGCAGGAGGTGGCGCCGCAGTTGACGAACGTGGCGCCCGTGACCAGCTTGGACTTCAGATCCGGGTGGCTCAGGTCCACGCCGGTGTCGACCACCGCGATGACGGTCCCTCTGCCGGTGCTGGTGGCCCAGGCCGCCTCGGCCCGCACCTGCTGCAGGCCCCACTGCTTGCCGGACAGCGGGTCGTTGACTGCGGCGCGGGCGGGTGCCGCACCGACGCTCGCCGCGACCACGGTCGCCGCGGCTATCGCGGTAAGTGACCGAACGACTGACACGAGTCCTCCAAAAGGCTGAGAGAGGCAGTTTGCGTGGACATCGCTGCTGTCCGCGGATTTGCAACAGGAGTGATCGAGTTGGCGGTGAGCTGAGTTCGGCGAGCACGTCGGGAGCTTGCGCAGCTTGCGGGGTCTCGGCGGGGTGATGCTCCATGGGTTGTCATCGCCGAGGACCCCGCCCTTCTCCGGGACGGGCTGGCCCGCATCCTCGACGCCTACGGCTACAAGGTGGTCGAAGCGGTCGCCGACGGGCCGTCCGTGCTGCCGGCGCTCACCCGTTACCGCCCCGACGTCGCCGTCCTCGACGTGCGCCTGCCACCCACCTTCACCGACGAAGGCCTGCAGGCCGCGCTCGCGGCCCGGGCGCAGCTGCCCGGGCTGCCGATCCTCGTGCTGTCCCCACACGTCGAGCAGCTGTACGTGCGGGAACTCCTCGCCGACAAGGCTGGGGGAGTGGGTTATCTGCTCAAGGACAGGGTGTCCAACGTTGGCCAGTTCATCGACGCGGTGCGCCGAGTCGCCGAGGGCGGCATGGCGATGGACCCGGAGGTGGTGTCCCAGCTGTTGGCGCGGAACAGCGGGATGCAGCGGCTGGGGGAGCTGACGACACGGGAGCGGGAGGTGTTGGGGCTGATGGCCGAGGGCAGGTCGAAGGCGGCAATCGCAGGACGGCTGTTCGTGACCGAGAAGGCGGTCAGCAAACACATCAACAACATCTTCAGCAAAGCTGGGGATGCCACCGTCCGAGGACGACAACCGGCGGGTGCTCGCAGCGCTCGCGTACCTGAACGGCTGAGGCCTGAACGGCCGAGGCCTGGGGCGGCCAGCGGGTTTCATGAACGAGCCGGACATTTCTGGCCGCTCAGACCCGCTGGTTCGCCCGTTTCGTCAGGCAACGTGCCCGCTCGTTCATCGAAGCATTGACGGGTCAGGGGTCCCGCTGCCAGGACTCCCGCCTGTAGGGTCCGAAGACCGCCAGCGGGGAGGTGGGTGGGGTACGCGCGTGTTCGCGGCAGGTGCGGAAGCCGGAATGGACCGCGATGATTCTTCCGTCGCCCAGACGGGTCCGGTCGGCTGACCGGACCAAAGGCGAACGCCGGCGTCCGCTCGACCATTGCCTCCCCATCACGAGTCAAAGGGTTCACATGTTCTCCCGCACCACGTCCCCGGCGGAGTCGCCGTCGTTGATCCTCGACCGCGCCACCTCCCTGGTCGACTACCTGATGGCCGTGCGGGCGCAAATCGAGAAGCCGGCCCGGACGGTGCCGCAGACCGACGCGCACTGGCAGCATGACCTGCCCGTCCACCCGGACTGCCAGGTCGGTGTCTCCCCGGACGGCAGCAGCTGGTTGCGGGTAGGTCTGCCGCCTGCGCCGAAGCAACTCCGGGCACCCGGCGAGTTCAGCCCGTACATCGCCGGGCCACTGTCATACGAGATCGAACCGCGGCTGGCTGGGGACGAGGAGACGGTCGAGCACCTGCGTACTCGGTTCGAGCAGTGGCGGGAGCGGGACTGGCGCCCGTGGGCCGAGCAAGCACGGCGTACCGAGGCGGTCCGCCGGCTGCACCGGAGCCTGTTCGACCTCAAACACCGCGTCGACATGAACGCCGCCACCCACGAGCTGGTGTGGGGACACGGTGTCCTGCGCACGGACGTCGACGCGAACCGGGTGCAGTACCCCCTCGTCGTGACCCCGGTCGCCATCGAGTTCGACGCCGACCGGTCGATGATCACGGTGGTGCCGCAGGGCGCCGGCCGTCTCCAGACCGACCCGCTGACCGGCCTCGACGAGCGGTACCTGAGCCAGCTGCTCGCGCTCGCCGGTGCCGGCGGGCAGCTCGACCTCGACGTCTGGGACGACTTCACCCGCCTGGAGTTCCTCGAACGGGCCCTGCGCCGTCTCGGGCTCGATCCGACCGTGCGGGCCGCTCGCGCTCCCGCTCCAGCCGGCTCGCACGTCCACGACACCGGCGTGCTCTTCGTCCGGCCCCGGCAGCGGATGCTGCGCCGCTTTCTCGAGGAACTGCGGGCCCGCCTGCTGACCGGCGATACATCGAGCATCGGCGCGCTGGCCGCCATCCTCGCCCACGAGCCGAGCCGCCTGGAGATGCCGCACGACCAGCCGGCCCGGTGGGCGCCGCTGGGGGAGCGGCTGCTCATGCCGCTGCCCACCAACGAGGCACAGGAGTCGATCGCCCGACGGCTCGCCCAGCACCGCAACGTGGCCGTCCAAGGGCCGCCCGGCACGGGCAAGACGCACACCATCCGCAACCTGATCTGCCACCTGATGGCGCACGGCAAGCGGGTGCTCGTGGTCGCGCAGAAGGAGGACCCGCTGCGGGTACTGCGCGACGGGCTGCCTGAGGAGATCCAGTCGCTGTGCCTGGCCGTGCTCGGCCGTTCCACCGACCAGCTCGTCCAGCTGCAGCTCGCCGCCCGGGAACTCTCCGACCGCGGCGCCACCCTCGACAAGCGGAGCGAGCAGCAGCGGGTGGACCGGCTGCGCCGCCAGCTCGAGGAGGCCGAACGTGACCTCGGCCAGGCGCTCGGGGCGCTGCGCACGTTGGCGGAGAACGAGTCCGCGCACTACGAGATCGACGGCATCCGGCTGTCCCCCAGCGACGTCGGCAGCTGGCTGCGGGACCGTGCCGACCAGTACGCCGACATCCCCGACGAGATCCCCCCGCACCTCGAGGCTCCGCTCACCGTCGAGGAATTCACCGAGCTGCTCGACATCGCCGGCCGTACCGTCCGCCAGGACCGCACGCAGGCGCTGCGGCACCTGCCGACGGCGGCCGCGCTGCCGACCGCCTCGGCCGTCCTCGCCGCGCGGCGGGAACTCGCCGCCGCCCGCGCCGAGTTGGACCGGCTCGTCGCCGAAGGTGTGGTGCTTGCGGAGGTACGGGCATTCGGCCGGCCGGCCCTCGACGAGCTCGCCGGGCACCTGCGCGAGGCACTCGCCGTGCTCACCGCCAGGGAGGGTGCCTGGACGGACGGACTCGCCAAGCTTCTGCAGGCCGACCCGAACTGGCGGGCCATGTGGGAGGACCACGTCGTGGCCTGCCAGCGGGCTCTCTCCGAACTCGCCACGGCGACCCGGGCCGTCGCCGGCCACCAGGTGACCGTCCCCGACCCGCAGCTCGCCGAACCGCGCCGGCTAGTGGCCCAGCTGGGCGAGCTGCGCCAGCGCTTCGCCGCCGGCAAGGGCGTCAACCGGCTCTTCCAGGGCACGCTCGCCAAGCTCGCCGCCGACTGCCGGATCGACGGCGAGATCCTGCGCAGCACCGACGACGTCGACATCGTCGTCGCGTACGTCAACCGCCTGCGGCTGCGGCAGGAGCTCGCCACCCGGTGGACCGAGTGGCGGAACCTGCTCCACCTGCCGCAGGAGCCCGCTGGCCAGCCCGAGCTCTGGGCTGGTCGGCTGCTCACCGACGCGGCGACCGCCCTGGACTGGGACCGCCAGCGCTGGCCCACCCTGCACGCGACTGTCCGCCGGCTGGTGCCCCGGGTCGAGCAGGCGGTCGACGTACGCCGGCTTACCGCCCTCACCGACCTGATCGCCCGGTGCGCGGCCGTCTTCACCCACGATCAGCTCGTCGCCGAGGAACGCGAGCTGGGTGCGGTGCTTCAGGTCGGGATGTCCACCGGCGACGCCAGTGAGCTGTGGCGGCTGCTCGACCAGAGCCGCCAGCAGGACGATCTGCCCGGCTGGGACGGCATCCTCGACGAGGTACGCCGGCTGGCCGGCCTGCGCCCCGACGCGCACCGGTTCACCGAACTCGCCGAACGGCTCCGCCCGTCCGCCCCCGCCTGGACCACCCAGATCGACGAGGGCACCGCGACCGCCCTTGCCGGCACGGGCGGCGACTGCCTGCACCGATGGCAGTGGCGCTCCGCCCAGACCTGGTTCGACACCGTCGTGGGCAGCGTCGACCCGGTCGCGCTCGGCCGGCGGGTCGAGCAGACCCGGGAGCGCATCCGGCGGCTCACTCAGGAACTCGTCGTCGCCTCCTCCTGGCTGGAGGTCTCCAAGGCCCTCGACGACCGTCGGCGAGCCGCGCTCGCTGACTGGACCACCGCCCTGCGCAAGATCGGAAAGGGTACGGGCAAGAACGCCGCCCAGTGGCAGGCGCACGCCCAGCGGGCTATGAGCGCTGCCGTCGACGCGGTACCGGTCTGGGTCATGTCCATCGACCGGGCCATCGAGCAGTTCGCCGGCGGGGCGCACTTCGACGTCGTGATCGTCGACGAGGCGTCTCAGGCCGACATGTTCTCCCTGCCCGTTCTGAGCCTCGCCGAACGAGCCGTCGTCGTCGGTGACGACCAGCAGATCGGTCCGCAGCTGTCGTTCGTCGGCACGGTCACCCGTCTGATCAACTCGCACCTGGTCGACGTGCCGTCCGCGGAACACTTCGACCCGGAAAGCAGCCTCTACGACCACGCCGTCCGACGCTCCCCGGAGCGCATCCTGCTCACCGAGCACTTCCGCTGCGTACCGGCGATCATCGGCTTCTCCAGCCAGACGTACTACGGCGGGGAGATCGAGCCGCTGCGCACCGACCGGCCCGCCGGCATCGGCGACCCGGTCATCGCCGTGCACGTGCCGGAGGGCATCCGCCAGGACCTGGCCGGCTACGGCAACGTCAACGTCGCCGAGGCCGAAGCCCTCGTCGCCCGGGTCGCGGCGACCGTCGCCGACCCCGCGTACGAGGGGCGCAGCATCGGGGTGGTCAGCCTGCTCAGCACCAGCGGACAGGCCCTCTACCTGCTCACCCGGCTCCGCGAGGAGATCGGCGAGGAGGAGATGGAACGACGCCGGCTGCGCGTCGGCGACTCCTACACCTTCCAGGGCGACGAACGGGACATCGTCCTGGTGTCGATGGTCGCCGAGCCGCACCAGGGCCCGGTCGCCGCCTTCACCAAGCGGGACCACCACCGGCGGGTCAACGTCGCCGCCTCCCGCGCCCGCGACCAACTGTGGGTGTTCCACTCCGTACAGCCGGCCGACCTGCGCGAGGACGACGCCCGCGGGCTGCTGCTCACCTACTGCCAGAACGTCACCGCCGCCGACGAGGCGTACGACGACCTGGAGAAGCGCTGCGACAGCGACTTCGAACGCGAGGTGCTGCGCCGCATCCTGCGTCGCGGGTACCGGCCGCTGCCGCAGTTCCGCATCGGCGGGTACCGGATCGACTTTGTCCTGCCCGCGCCGGACGGGCGGCGGCTGGCCATCGAGTGCGACGGCGACGCGTATCACGGGCCGGACCAGTGGGAGAGCGACATGCGCCGGCAGGCGGTGCTGGAGCGGGTCGGCAACTGCGTGTTCGTGCGTATCCGGGGGAGCGTCTTCAGCCGCGATCCGGAGGCGGCGCTGGAGCCGCTGTGGCAGCGCATCGACGAGCTTGGCATCAGCGTCCCGCCGCCGGCGGTGGAGGTGCCTAAGCCCGCACCGTTCGTCGAGCCGGATGTCCCGTCGGCATGGCATGCGGAGCCCCCGCTCCGTGAGGCCGTGGCGCCGCCGCGCGAACAGCCGCCGTCACCGCCGGTCAACGCGCCCGTCGCGGATGAGCCGGTAGACGAGGTGCCCGCTGCGCCGGCCCCGCCTTACCCCGAGCCGCCGAAGCCGGCCGCCGCCGAAACCGGGCGGCCGTCGCCGGTTCCACCCGATGCTGATACGCCATCAGCTGTCGAGGCTGACTCCGACGAAACTGCGCAAACGCCGGCCATCATCCCGCCTCGGCAGGCCGCGCCGGAGCCAGCGGTCGTCGTACCGCCGCAGCGGCCCGCGCCGGACGCGGCCGCGCGGCCAGCCGACGTGCCCGCGACGGACGACGGGATCGTGCCGGTGCCGGTCGGCTACCGCAACGTCGCGTGGCTGCGGCCCTACGAGGCGGTGGCCGCGATCGACTGCTACCAGCACTGCCGTGACGTGCCGATCCGGCACGAAGGCAAGGTGCTGGGCTGGGCCCGCTACTACGACAGCGCGTCCCCGGAGGCGCGGAAGTATCGGGCCAACGTCCGCGTCGAGCGTGCCCATCCGACCGGCGCGAAACTCGTCTGCTGGGTACGCCCCCATGAGGCGAAGGCGGTCGTTGGCGCCGCTTCGATGAAGCGGGACGTGCCGGTGGAGGACAGCCGGGGACGCCACGCCGGGCTCGTGCAGTACTTCCCGCCGAGCAGCCCGGCCGCCGTCCGGTTCCGCAGCGTCACCCGGCTGCTGCGACTCTCCGGCGGCGGTGAAGTCCGCGAAGCGACCCCCACCGCGCCGCCGGTCAGCAGAAAGACGCCCGATCGGGCGGCCTTGGAGGACACCCTCAACGAGGCAATGGACCGGGCCTACGACCGCACCGAGGGCATGCCCGACGAGCCGGACCGTGGCACGGCGGACCGGAGGGTGCTGGAAGCGGCCTTCCACGAGGCCATGGTCCGCAGCTACGAACGGGCCCGCGACGAGGCGAACTACCACGCCGCGCTGTTCCTCCGCATGCTCACCGAGAAGGGCGGACTGGCCACGGCCCGGCAACTGCTCCACAACCCGGGCGTCTCCGACGGGTTCACGGCGCTGTGGGAGCGGGGGCGGGTGGATCTGACGGTCGAGGCGGTGGTCATCAGGCCGCGGTTCCGGCCGCTCTTCACCGACGAGGAACTGGCGATCGCCAGCAAGCGGGTGGTGGAAGCGTCCTCGCACGTGTCCTGAACGGCATACGGGCGCTGCTATGCGGCCAGTGGCTCGCCCTTGAACACCTCGCGACGGTGCCAGGAGACATGGTCGGCTGCCGGCACCGGCGTGCCCGGACGCGGCCTGAGCATCCGACCGTGCAGGTCATACACCATGCGCCCGGCGGTGGTCCGCGAGGTGAAGGCGGTTGATACGTGGATGCGCAGGTCGGTATCGAGGCCCAGTGCACCGAAGTCGAAAAGCTTGTGGTGCAGTACGCACAGCGCAAGGCCGTTGTCGAGGGTGTCCGGACCGTCGAAGGCCCACCACCGCACGTGCGCAGCCTCGACCCCGACTGCAGCGTTGTGGAGTTGGCCATCGTACCCGCAGAAGGCGCACTGCCGGTCCCATGCTTGAAGGACCGCAAGCCGCCAGCTGGTATCCCGTCGGCGGACGGCGGCTGGTGCCGCGCCGGGCGCGTGCAGGATGTCGTCGGGGTCAAGTCCTGCGGCGGTGAGGACGTCCGGCGCGATCGTCGGCGGGAAGTGGCTCTCTACCAGGGCGCGAGCGGCAGCCCTCAGCATTTCGGGATCCTGCCGCAGAGCCGCCTCGATGGGTGTGGCGAGCCGGCCCACCACCTCGTGCGCTGCCAAGGGGCCGATGAGGTCCATCGGCACTTCGTGGTTGAGCGTCCAGACGCCGTCGCTGCGCAGCCGGGTGAACGGATAGGCCGCACTCTGCGCGCGGGCTGTCCTTGAGGCGGGGCCGAACTCGGCAATCAATTCGCTCAGCCGAGCCTCAACCTCCGACCAGGGCAGCTCACTTGATCCAGTGTCGGTGAGGCGCGCGAGGGCCAGCAGCACCAGCAGCGGCTTGTGCGGCGCGCGCCGTCCGTGGCGTTGATGGAGGCGTAGCGAGGACAGCCGGTCCAGCACTTCATGGCGGGTTGACGTCATGCGGCGATCGTCCGGGCGGCGGCGTACATGTCGGCGGGGAGCGGATGCTGCAGGCGCCAGAGAATCCGCATTGGGCGGTCGCCGGTGTGCTCCTGGTACGTCATCGGCCCTACGTAGAGGTACGGCGGCGCACCCAGGTCGCGATCGGCGACCTTGGTCTCCCGCACGAACAGGTGCACCGTCGACCCTAGTTTCTCGTGGTTGATGTAGCGCTGCCCTGTCCCTGAGGCCGACGACGTGGTGCTCTGCGACTCCCACTGGAAGAGGCGGTCGGTGATGGCCCGGTCGGCGTACATGGTGGTGGGGGAGTAGTGCTGCTCGGACTTGACCAGGGTGACGAAGAAGAGGTCGGCCTGCTCGTTTGGCAGCCACTTCACGCCCTCCCGCAGCGACCCCGGGTTCGGCATGCCAAAGGCGGCGCACGCCTCGTTGCGGCTGTAGCGGGCGTGCACCCGCAGCGGCAGCCGCGCGGACTCCGGCTCCGGCGTGACCCGGTGGATGCGATCCCGCAGCACCTCGGCGACCTGCCGCAGCTCCGCGCAGCGCGCCGGCTCCGCCCACAGCCGCTTGAGCCGCGCGTCGCGCTCCGTCAGCGGCACCGACGGCCCCCACAGGCTGAAATGCAGCATGTCTAGTAGCCGTCCACTGCCGGGCTGTTCGCCACTTGCGACCCGGGCGAGCAGGTCCAGCCGGTCTAGGTCGTCGATGTGCAGCATCCGCCCGATGGCCCGGCCGAGTTCGCGGTCGTCCGGTCCACCGGTCGAGGTGTCGATGCCCGTGAGGCGCCGCAGCCCCGCCCACCCGCCGATGCTGGCCGACCGGTAGACGTCCTCGATTTCCAGGCCGGTCTCGTGTAGGAACTCGGCCAGGCTTACGTCACCGAGCTGCCGCAGCTCCGCCATCAGCCCGTTCTTCGAGGTCGGCAGTGCCGACTTCAGGTTGGCGAGCACGATCTCCTTCGCCACCCGGTCTAGCTCGATGTGGCAGCCACTCGGCAGCGACGGGAAGTCATCGTGCACCGCGGCCTCGACGGCCCGCCGGCTGACGCCCGTCAGGGCCCGCCACCGCAGATCGAACCGGAAGTTGGCGTGCTGCCCGCCGATGAAGTCGAGCACGGTCAGGCACGGCTTGTCGTCGTCGAGGCGCAGACCACGCCCGAGCTGCTGGAGGAAGACCGTGGCGCTCTCGGTGGGGCGCAGCATGAGGATTGTGTCGACCATCGGCAGGTCGACGCCCTCGTTGAACAGGTCGACAGTGAACAGGACCCGCAGCTCACGCTTGCGGAAGCGATCGATTAGCGCGTGCCGACCGACGCGATCGACCCTGGACGTCACCGCGGCCGACGGCACCCCATGGCGGGTGAACCAGTCGGCCATGAACTCTGCGTGCCCGATGCTTACGCAGAACCCAAGCGCCCGCATTCGCCCCACGTCGACGGTGTCGCGGACCGCCTGCAGGATCATCCGGGCGCGGGCGTGGTTGCCGGTGTAGACGTCGTCCAACTCGGCCGGGTCGTACCCTTGTCCGCGCTTCCACCGCAGTTGGGACAGGTCGACGTCGTCGTGCAGCCCGAAATACTGGAACGGCGCCAGCAACTGTCGCTCGAGGGCCTCCCACAGGTGCAGCTCCACCGAGGCACGGCCGTCGAACCACCGCCGCACGTCACCGCCGTCGCTCCGGTCCGGGGTCGCGGTCAGCCCCAGCAGTACGCGCGGCCGCAGCCGGTCCAGTAGCCGGGCGTACGTTGGTGCCTCGGCGTGGTGGAACTCATCAATGATCACCATGTCGAACGCTTCGGGGGCGATCTCCTGCCGGTGCAGCGACTGGATCGAGGCGAAGACGTGATTCCAGTCCTTCGGACGATCCCCACCGACGAGGGTTTCGCCGAAGCTGCCGTCCCCCATCACCTGCCGGAACACCGACCGGCTCTGCCGTAGGATCTGCTCCTGATGGGCGACGAAGAGCAGCGAGTCGACCTGGCCAGCCTTGCGAAGCCGCCGGTAGTCCAGTGCGGCTACCACCGTCTTGCCGGTGCCCGTCGCCATCACCACCAGGTTCCGCCAGCGGCCGTGCACCAGCCGCTCGGCGTCCAGGTCGTCCAGAACCTCCTGCTGGTACGGGAACGGACGCACGTCTAGGTTAACGATCTCGGTCGGCGCCTCGTCGGAGCGTTCGCCGCGCAGCGCGATGCGCAGCCGGTCGGCGTCCGTCGCCGGGTCGTACACCTCGAAGGCCGTGTCATTCCAGTAGTCGGTGAACGTCGCTTCGAAGGTGTCGACGACGTGCGGCTGCTCGAGGTTGGAGATGCGGACGTTCCACTCCACGCCGTCGACCAGAGCGGCCTTCGACAGGTTCGACGAGCCGACATACGCGGTGGTGGTGCCGTTGCTGCGGCGGAACAGCCACGCCTTAGCGTGCAGCCGGGTGGTCCTGGTCTCGTACGAGACTTTGATGTCGGCGCCCAGCTCGGCGAGCCGGTCCAGGGCCCGTTGGTCGGTCGCGCCCATGTACGTCGTAGTGATGACGCGCAGCCGGCCGCCGCGGGCGAATAGGTCGCGGATAGCCGGCTCCATGATGCGCAGGCCGTGCCACTTGATGAACGCGCAGAGCAGGTCGACCTCGTCGGCGGAGGCCATCTCGTGGGTGACCTCGTGACCGATGCGGGGCTGGTGGCGGCCATTGACGAGCAGCGCGCCGGTGGAGAGCGGGGTGGTGGGGCGTACCGGGAAGGTAGGTACGGCGGGCGCCGTCGGTGGGGCAGCGATGGCGTGTAGCAGGCGCTGGGCGTCCGCGACCTGATCGCCGCTGCCGACGGCGCGCGGCTCGGCCTCGGCGATGCTCTCGGCGATCCGGTTGGCTAGCTCGACCTGGCGGCCGAGCTTGTCGTCGCTACCGCCTACGACGAGCAGCGCACGGCGGGCAAGGGTCGCGATGTGCCGGGCGAGCACGTTGTGGGCATCGGCTGGGTCGAGCTTGGCCTGCTGGACCAGGGCGGAGTCGACGTGCTGGAGCCAGTCGGCGAGTTCGCGGGTAATCAGATGCTCGTATATGCCGCGCTCAAGATCCGTCACGCCACGAAGCTAGCTGGCCAGACGCCATCTTGCCGCCCCCTACTGACTATCAACCTAGGATTGGCGACGGCAAGCAACCGCAGGGAGCAGTGCTGTCTTTAGCGCTCAGCGAGTGGTCGCCTCAATTCGAAGCATCGAGGCCGGCAAGTTCGACGCGCAGGAGCGGATCCCTGCCACGGGCATTTTCCCCATGACATACGGTTTAGGAAACCGTTGCTCTATCCCCTGAGCTACGAGGGCGCGAGTGCCCAGTCTAGCGACCTGCACGTCGACCCACGTTGGCAGGGAGTGACCCCCGTTGACCTGCACTGCCCTGGCTGACCGGCCCCGCCGATGACCACACGCCGACCACACGGATCACGCCTGCAATCATGATCATTAACCCCGATTGGCTCGGACCGGCATCGGTTAGCCCATGATGGCACCCGCTGGCGAGCACGCATCGCGCACATCAGGCAAGATCAACAGCGAGTTTTCCGCCTTCAGCGAGCCTAGCGCGTAGCCGAGCCGCGAGGAGCGGACTCGCTGCACTGCAGGGCCCCTCGTGGTGGGCAATCGGGGGACGCCAACCTCGCTGGCGGTCGGTACGGTTCCGGTCATGGCGTCCGAGGTGGTCATCGATGTGACCGCAGGCTTCGCCGGCGAGGTGCTGGGGCCAGTGCCGATCGGCGAGGCTGCGGGCAGGATCCTGACGTACTGCACATCCAGATACAGCGGCTGGTCTCTCTACGATCTCGCCGGGATCAGTGCACGGTCGGCGGGCGTGATGAACGAGGTCACCCCCTGGTCGCTGCTTTTCGCTAACGCCCTCAACGGTCGGGGTGGATCTCAAGCAGGTCGCAGACTTCGACCGGACGCAGCGCCGCATGTTCGCCGATCTGATCGGCCGTGTTCTCGCCGACCGGGACCTACACCTCATGGACGACGATGAGATCGACGACGTCATCCGGGTGTGCCAGTTCGGGTTCGGCGGGGCGTGGGCGCCGAAGATCACCAAGCTGGCCGCGCTGTACCGACCGAGAGCGGTGCCGGTGCTTGACGGCCACGTGGGAATGGCCTTCGGCTTTCGCCGTAAGGACTTGAGCACCAAGGGCAACCGGCATGGCCTGAGCCGCAGGCAGCGGCTCGACGGGATCGTGCGGGCGTTGGCCGCCTACCTCAAGGACCACCAGCCAGCGGTGGCGCGATTGCGAGCGGCGGTGTCAGAGACGGTCCCCGAGCTAGCCGCCGCCGAAGCGGGAGCCGGGAAGCCCCCTCTGATTTCGGACCTGCGGTTGCTCGACATGGTCATCTGGACGGCGATGGATGACCGCATTGCCGTGTCGGACGGCCGGCCCGTGAAATGGCTCGGCAGGCCAGTCGGGAACCACATCCCCTACGAGACGGTCGCCTTCGGAGCCGATCCGGCCCAGAGGTATCGCGTAGCTGTCCGCCACCGCGAGATCCAAGCCTTCGTGCCCGGGGTCCTACATCGGCGCGGACCGTCGTACGGCTCCGTCAAGCTGTCGCTCCGGGCTCACCTGCGAGCTCGCACGAGAATGAGGTAGCCACGGTGACGACTCCACTAGAACTGGCCCGGCCGACCACAACGGCGATCCAGCCAACGACCAGGACGCCGTCGCCAGGCCGTCGACAGTCGGGTCTGACGATCATTTCCGGCCGTCCCCAGCTGGTCGCGGTGTTGGACACCAACGCGCTGACCAACGCTTGTTGCTTACAGGCGGCAACCGAGGAGGACTCGCTGATCACGCGCCTGGTGGCCACCGAGCGCGTTCCCTGCTTCATCGCTGATCACGTTCCGGGCGAGATCGAAGAACACCTGGAACGGATCAGCCGCTCGCAAGGAATCGACCCGGCAGAGGCCTTCCGCGTCTGGCGGTCCGACGTAGCCCCGCTGCTTCGAGTGGTCGAGCTGCCGATTGGGGAGTACCTCCGTCCCGAGATCTCCGCCATCCGGCAGCCGGCGCCGACAGGCGATCCGGACGACTGGCCGAGTTTGGCTCTGGCGGCATTCCTCGCTCCCGCCTATGTGGTGACCTCCGACAGGGTGTTCGCCAAGCTGGGCTTCGGCGACGCCGGGCACTGGGCCAACGGCGCCAAAGTTCTGCACATGGCTGGCGAGTTGGAGGGGCGGCAGATCGACCGGCTTTACAGCGCTGCGTTTGCGACGATGCTTGCCAGTGCGGGCGTGTCGGGCGTTCTGCGCCTTGGCCGACGACTGCCGTGGCTCTTGCCGACGCTGGGGATCGTGGCCGGTTGGGCGGCCGGCGCGACGTGGGCCAAGCGTGACCGCGTTCGGGCCGCCGGAACCGCGATGTGGGAAGCTATGCAACCCGTCGTGGCGAGGATCGCCGGCGAGTTGGGTCAGTACGATCGGCTCCGCTCAGAGCTAGTGACCGTTCAAGACCCACCCTGGCGGACGGAGACACTTGCCGAACGCTGCGCACGGCACCTTGCCCGCAGCGGCGACCCGATGACCCCCTCCGAACTCCGGGACGCCCTGCGGCAGCCCACGGGGCACCAGGCCACTGCCGCAGCGATCCGCCGCGCGATCGCACAGCACCCGTCGTTCGTTCGCTCCGCCAACGACCGCTACAGCATCGGCACACCTGTCACAGGCTGACGCGGTTGCCTCGCTCCTCGTGACTGTCCTACCGGCCTGCAGCCACCGCCCGGCACAACGACACCGGCTGTAAGAAGGTCCGCCGGTTTCCGCCGCGAGGCATCCGTCCGGCCAGCCTAGTACTCCAGCCGGAGATGTTGATCTGAGGCGGGGCGAGGGTTCGCCCGGGGCTGGACCGGAAGCAGCCACCGTCGAGCATGGACGGTTGTGTGGACTGACCATGACGCGGCGGTGGCTGCGGCTTACAGGGTAGACGCCCAGCGGTGGCGGGTGTTGTTCGACGAGCTGATGTTGACAATCGGGGTGCGTTTCCGCAGGCCGGAGCCGCGCCGGCGGGTGCGGGATTTTGTGCGCGGCCTGTTGGCGCCGCTGCCGCGGAAGAACTGTTGGACGATCGCCGAGCACGCTGGGGACGCCTCACCGGACGGGATGCAGGACCTGCTCGCTCGGGCGAAGTGGGATGACGGGAAGGTCCGCGCTGACGTGCGGGGGTTCGTCGCGGAACACCTGGGTGACTCGGACGCGGTGCTGGTCGTCGACGAGACGGGAGATCTGAAGAAGGGCCGTCACACCGTCGGGGTGCAGCGCCAGTACTCGGGCACTGCCGGGAAGATCGAGAACTGTCAGCTGGCGGTGCATCTGGTCTATGCCACCGAGGCCGGTCACGCCCTGATCGACGCGGCGCTCTACCTACCCAAGGTGTGGTGTGAGGACCCGTCACGCAGGAGCGAGGCCGGCGTCCCCGACGACATCAGGTTCGCCACCAAGCCGCAGTTGGCGGCGCGGATGATCGACGCCGCTGTCGCCGACGGGCTGCCGTGCCGGTGGGTGGCCGGCGATGAGGCCTACGGCGGTGACCCGCGGCTGGCCGCCGCGCTCCGCGGCCTGCGCCTCGGCTACGTCCTCGCGGTGGCCTGCTCCCACCAGGTGCTCACCGGTATCGGCGCCCGGCGGGTCGACCAGGTCGCCGCCGGCATGCCCCGCGCCGCCTGGCAGCGTGTCTCGGCCGGTCCCGGCGCGAAGGGGTACCGCTACTACGACTGGGCCTGGATGCCGCTGCCCACGCACACCGACGCACACGCCGGCTGCCACTGGCTGCTGATCCGCCGCAACCGGCGCACCGGTGAGCTGGCCTTCTACCGCTGCTGGTCACCCGAGCCAGTGCCGCTGAACGCGCTGGTGTCCGTGGCCGGCCGCCGATGGAAGATCGAAGAGTCATTCCAGACCGCGAAGACCGCCCTCGGCCTGGACCAGCACCAGAACCGGCGCTGGCGCTCCTGGCACCGGTGGACCACCCTGGCGATCCTCGCCCACGCCTTCCTCGCCGCCGCGACCACCACCGTCCGCGCCACCAACACAGCCCAACAAGGACTGATCCCGCTGACTGTCAACGAGCTACGCCACCTGTTCAACGCACTGATCATCGAACCCAGCCGCCGCCACGCTGACCAGCTCAAATGGTCGATCTGGCGACGCCGCCACCAAGCCCGAGCCCAAGCCAGCCACTACGCCCGACAAGCCCTCACCGAGCCCTGATCAACATCTCCGGCTGGAGTACTAGGGACAGTCTTAGCAGCGGAAAAGACTGGCGGCAGGGCCACGGCGATGGCTCGTATGTTCAAGATCGCCAACCAGCCCGCTGAGGACCCGACCGGGGCAGACCCATCCGGTACGATGATGATAACCGTCGGTTCAGGTTAGGGGTGGGAGGGCTCGGTTCGATTCCGGGCGTGCTGTTGTTCTCAGCCGCCTTCGTCGTCTTTACGTCGGTAAGGCTAGCAATTCTGGTCCTAAGTGACTCCAAGCCAGAAGCCGAATCGAAGAAGGAGAGGAAGGTGGTACATGTGCGATCGATTCGCTCATGGATGCATTGCGCGCTGGACACGGCGTGGGCGCTGGGGACAAATGTGCTGGCTGGTCTGCCACTCCTCACCTGAGCCGACGATCCGCAGTAGATCGGTAGTCGTCTGATGCCGCCCTTCATGCGACTCCAGCCGGAGGGCATGCACGGCGGCATCTTTCGTGGTTTGTCGGCGACCGCCACAGGTTGCCGAGACGCAGGCACAACTCGACACAGCCGGTGAGTCGCTGCAACGAGTGAGGTAGCGCTCCCGAGTTGTCGACCGAGGCTGACCATCAGGCCGGATTAATCGGGACCTCGATGCGATCCTCGCGACCACCACGCCGCCCTTGAGCACATAGCACTCGACATAGTGTTCGCCTCGAAATTCGGTGGTCTCGTGACGACCGTTTGCTCGGTTAGGGCCAACGATCTGACCACGAATCTTGTTGCGTCGTTTAGCTTCGTCGCCTCGATTGAGGACCTTCCACTTGATTTCGTACGGCTCGGCAGGGTCATTGCCTAGTTGGGTAGCGGCTGGTCACGGTGGTGATGAGGTCGTGGGGGCGTCGGTTGGCGCGTCGGGTGGCTTTGGCGATGTTGGTCTCGCCGTTGCCGCGGTGGAATCCGATGGCGGTGTTGCGTAGGGCGGCTGCGACGGCGGGTCCCGTTGCCGGTACGTGCCCGGTGGGCGTCCTCGTGGAAGGTCACGTCGCGGACCCAGTGCAGCCGGTTCTCGATATGCCATTCCAGGCGGGCCCATTCCTGCAGGTCAGCGGGTGGGGCGTGGGCGGCGGGCAGTGACGCCACCAGATAGACGGTCTCTCGTGTGCGCTTGCCGGCCACGGTGCGGGAGCGGGTGATCCGGACGGCCTGTTGGGCGTGGGGGAAGCCGATGCCACCGGGAGTCTGGACGGTCAACGCCTTGACGGTACGGGTCTCGCGGCGGCCGTGTCCGGTGTCGCGGTGTTGGTCCCCGACGGGCACCTGCGCCCAGGGCAGATGCTTGAGCTGGGCGAACAAGGTCGGCTGGTTGGCCTTGACCGACACATACAGGTGCCCGCCGGCAGCGGCGACGGCTCGGGCGTGGGCGACCTGTGCGTGCAGCGCGTCCGCGACGATCACTACACCCGCCAGGCCGCCCAACCGGGCCGCGACCTGCTCCAGCAGCGGAGCGAACGCCGGAATCTCGTTCGACTTCGCCGCGACCTGGACCTGCGCCAGGACCACACCGGTGGAGGTGTCGTAGGCCGACAGCAGGTGAACCCGCCCCTCGGGCAGGACAGCGCCCCTCACCACCTTGCCGTCAACGGCGATGACCCGCCGCACCGGCGGCGGCGCCGACAGCCGGGAGCACAGCCAGTCAGCGAGGACCGCTGTCAACGACTCGGCGTCGACGCGGACCAGCAACCGCCACACCGTGGTCAAGACCGGCACCCGACCGGTGAACCCGAGCCGGCCCCACGCCGGCGCATCGAGATCGTCGACCCAGTCGCCGATCGCGGCGAACGTGCTCGCCCCGGCCATCACCGCGCACACCGCGACCGCGAGCACGCTCGCCAGGGGGTACCGGATCCCTCGCGGGTCACGCGGGTCAGGAACTCGTGCCAGGGCCGCCAGCAGGCCAGACGACTCACGGCCGGCAGCCGTGGTGTCGGTCGGGGCGGGGGCGTGCTGACGGATCACGTCGATCAGCGATGATGACATGCGCGGGTGTGGTCCTTGTCGGTGTCATGTTGTCTCAGCAACTCCATGATCACCGGCGGGGCCGCACCCGTCCCGCGCCACCCTCCAATCAAGCCGTGACACCGCATACGCCCAGGTCAGACACACCTCAATCGACTACGCAAAGACCCTGTACGGCTCGGGTACTTCCCAGTCCGAGATGATGAAGTCCAGGTTCTTCTGTGCCCTCGGCGGCGTCCCACAACCGGTTCTCGATCTCCTGCTGGATCACTGCCATCAGTCGGGGTGTCCTTGCTCGTCAAAGGGTGGCGACCCGAAGGCCGGAGTGTTCCTGCTGGTCACCCTATTTCGGGCGGGCCCGGCATGTACACGTCGGGCGCGTCCTGCCGGGCGGGCGCACGTGGCGCATCGCATTCCCCGTGCGGACGACTCACCAGCGACGTCCCTCCCCAAGAGGCCTTTCATCTGGTCGTGCTGGTCGCGGTGGGCGTAAAGCACGCGGGAAACCGATGAAGGCGGCGCTCCATGTGGGACAGCCTCGTCGACCAAGATCTGTGAAGCCGGGGACGCCATCCGGGCCCTCCTGGCCCCAGTTTCGGGCGCGTACTACTGCCAGGCATCAAGGAAATCGCGGTAGAGCTCGGGATGGCTTGCCCGGAGGGCCGACAGGATCCTCACGGCTTGGTCGGCAAGCTGCGCGGCCAGCTGCGCCCGTCTGCTTGCAGAGGTGCCTTCTTGGCCGGAGAAGCATCGTTCGAGGTCGGCGAAGGTGTGATCGACGGCGGCCATGAGATCCTGGATTGGCTCGTCGCCCCCGGCGTCCAGCGCAGAGAGGTCGACGGCTGCGAGAAGGCGTTCAAAGCCGTCGGGTCCATCACTCCATCCGTCGCCCGTCTCGCGAGGGGGAAGCACGTCTGGCAGGACGGTGGGGTGGGCGTCGGCCAGGAACGTCAGGTACTTAAGCGCGTAGACGTGAAGGTCCACAGCTGTATCGATTACGCTCTCGTCTGCGGTCGATTCCGTAGTGGCGGCGACGATGTTGAGGCGATCGACCTTGCGTGCGATGTTCGCCATGATCGAGATCTGCTCGCCGCGCCGCTTCCAAGAGGTGCCGTAGGAGGCGTCCTTCTGTCGGTGAAGGTTGGCCACCACCGCTCGGAACGTCTCGGCCGCCGACGGGTCCTCGGTGACGGCCGCCGGTTCAGGTTCCAACACGGTGAGGCTCTGGGCATCGAGGTCTAGGCGGATGGTACCGCCGCCGCGTCGCCGGAGTTTTCGCCAGGCGGTGAAGCCGGTGAGGATTGCTTTCTCCCAGTCCGCTGCCCGGTGTGCGCCGACTTCCAGGTGGGCGACCATGCCCTGGATGGTGTCCAGGACATCGTTGTCGATGTGGTTCTTGCCCTCGAGGTAGTGGTGGCGGCTGGCGTAGGCGAACACCAGGGCGGAGATGCCTTCCTCGATGGCGATCGCGCGGCCGCCGTCTTCGGCTTCGTCGGTTTCCGGATTGCTGCGGCGTTTGCGTTTCAGCAGTGACCGCATGACTGGTGACCAGCCGAGGACGGCGGCGTAGGACAGGTGGAAGATGTCGTGGAAGCAGTACCCGTCGGCGATGTGTGAGGCGTTGGTGATCGGGTCGCCGACCTGCTGGCCGTTGCAGGTGAGCACCGACACTTCGCGGTCTTCGGGATCGCGGGTCAATGTGAAGACGAAGTCGGCGTGTCGTGGGAGTTGCTCGCTCGTGTCGAGGTCACCGTCGAATGGGATCGCGTCGGCGGGGGTGTCTCGCCAGCGGTCGCTGATCTTGCTGAGGTTGGCGGTGGCCAGGTCGTCGAGGTCGAGGTTGAGGTGATACGCCACGGTAGACAGGTACCAGAGGACGTCGCCGAGTTCCTCGCGCATACGGGCCCGGAACTCTGGGTCGGCCGGGCCGTCGCGCAGTTGCTTTTTGTAGGCGGTCAGCACCGCGCCTGCCTCGCCGGCCAGGCCGAGTAGGGCGACCGTGACGCGGTCGCCGCCGGCGGGTAGCGGCTGGATCGTCTTGGCCGCGGAGCGCTGGTACGCCGTCATCTCCATGCGTTACTCCTCCGAGCTTTGATGGGTATCCCGACAACTTGCTCGCTCTTGATTGACTGTCCCACAGGGAATGTCGTAGAGTCCAGCAGTACGACGGATTTTCCGACAAGCCAGCGGAGCGAGTGATGCCGAGCCTGACCAATGCCACAGTGGAGGCGGTCGTCGACGTGGTCGTGCGTCTACTCGCAGACGAGCGCGGTGAGTCCGAGGCGGATGTGCGCGACGAGCTGGTGGAGGGTGGCTGGGAACTGCCGATCGACTCTCTGCGTCTCGTCGAGATCCTGGTTCGGTTGGAGCAGGAACTCGGGGTCGAGGTCCCCGCTGACGTCGACTCGGCTCGGTCGATGCGCTCTGTGCGGGCCTTCGCGGAGGTCGTACTAGCTGCCTGCACCACCGGCGACAGGAGCCCAACATCATGATCACTACGCCCGATCCCGAGGCCGGCCGTCTCGGTGAGTCGACCTTTCTGAGTGATCGGCTGAAGAAGACCCGCGAGTACCTCAACTTTTCGCAGCAGTGGGTATCGGAGCGAACGGGCATTCCGCGTTCCGCAATTAGCGAGATCGAGCGGGGCGCTCGGCGGGTCGACAGCCTGGAGCTGAAGAAGCTGGCCAGGCTGTACCGCTACCCGGTCAGCTACTTCCTCGACGAGGACCTCGACGCCATCCCCGCCGAGCACGCGGTAGCCGGGCTGCCCCGCCGGCTGACCAACCTCAAGCCGGAGGACCTCAATCAGGTGATGAGGTTCGCCCAGTTCCTGGAGATGTCCTACCAGTCGGACGCCGAGGCTGACGCCCACGACGACCATCCCGTACCGGACCGCCGAGGAGCATCGTCGTGAACTGGCTGATGGCCCACCGGGTCGCCGGCATCGCCGCAGCCAATCTGCGCCGCCGCCTCGACCTGCCCGAGGACCGCTACGTCGATGTGTTCGCCGCGCTGAAGCGGTGTGGCCTCATGGTCTCCGGCCAGGATATGCCCACCTTGTTCGGCATGTACTTCCCGCCAGGGCCGAATCGGCACGGTGGCATCTTCCTCAACAGCACCATGGGCGAGGCAACGATCCGGCACACCGCCGCGCACGAACTCGGCCACGCGGAGCTGGGACACGGGCGGTGCCTCGCCGACGGCCGTGACCCGTTCAGCACGACCCCGCCGCAGCAGTGGCCGGACGAGGAGAAGCAGGCGGAGGCATTCGCGGCGTGGTTCCTGATGCCGATCCGGGCGGTCAAAACGACCTTGACCCGGCTGGGCCTGGATGTTCCGCGCGAGGCCATGGACGTCTACCAGATGTCGCTGCACCTGGGCACGTCGTATCGCGGGACACTGCGGCACGTCCAGCACCTCAGGATGGTGACGCCGGGAGTCGCGAGGGGCTGGGCAGCCGTTCAGCCGGCGCGATTGCGCGCCCGCCTTGGCGGACAGGGCGCCAATCGTGTCTGGGAATTGAGCGGCCTGACCGAAGGTAGTCTTCTGCCGGTTGAGCAGGGCGACCGTCTCGTCGTGCGGGCTCCATGGCTGGGTGACAGCCCAGAGTTCACCGGTCTGGACGGGGTGACCATGCTCGCCGAGCCACATGCCGTCTCCCCCGGCGACGGCGTCGAGTTTGACATCACCGGATGCATTGACAGCGAGTCGGTGCTGACGGTGAGGTCAGGGGATCGGCGGGAGGCCTGGTCGGTCACCCTGATGCCCACGCCCGACGACCATCGCGGGCTCATCGCCAGTGCGCGGACTCAGTCTCGGGTCGGACCGATGAGCGGAGCGCGACGATGGGCATGATCAGCGTTGAGGCGTCCAACGTGTCCACCGCGTGGCTGTCCGTCGCGGGCCGCCTTGACAGTGAGCCGAAGCGGAAGGCGATCCACGCTGTGGTCCGGATCGCCGACCCGGTGGCTGAGACACCTGGGGTGCGGGAGGCCATGGACGACCTGTTGGCAGCTCAGAAGCTCCAGAGCGTGGACACGGTCGCTAACACGATCTTTCCCGCCGCGATCGCCTCCTCCAGCCGCGACCACGCGGAGCTCGTGGACCGCTACGTGAGGATGTACGCGTTCCTGCGGAAGCGCTACTCGCAGAACAGGCGCGGCACCTATTTCGGCCGATTGATCCAATACCCGGCCGGTGACAAGCCGTTCGACCAAATCGGCGCTGTCATCACCCGCATCGGCATCGAACGTGATGGCGGCAACCCCAAGCAGGCGCGCTACGAGACTGTCCTGGCCGTTCCCGACGACGCGGCCACGAACGCGCCGGTCTACATCCCTGGCCGGGACAACAACGCGATGGCGTTCCCGTGCTTGAGTCACTGTTCGTTCCAGCTGGACACGGAGGGCCACGTACACCTGCTGGCGACGTACCGCAGCCAATACGTGGTACAGCGCGGCTACGGCAACTATCTTGGGCTCGGTCGGCTGCTTGCCCACGTTGCAGGGCAGACAGGCCTGCGGGTCGGCCACCTGACCGTGGTGGCGGGCCTCGCGCATCTGGAGTCGCCGATCGTGCCAGTGCGCCGGATGCTGGCTCGCTTCACCGAAGTGCCATAGAGCTTGACGGCGGGGTGCGGTTACCGCGTCTGGTGGGCCTGGGCAGCGGCTAGGGCGCGGGTGACGGCGGGGTTGTCGAGCACAGTGAGGCATTCATCCGCATAGGCCGAGAACCCGGCCAAGGTGTTGGCCAGTTGAGGGTCGGCACTGAGGTCGATGTGACTGCTCTCGATGTGCAGGTCACGGTGTATGCGGGCGCCGAGCTGGTCCAGCGCGGTGGCCAGGACAGTCACAGCGTCCGCGTACGCCACGTCGCCGCCGGTCTGCGGGTCTAGGGACATGGGGCGCTCCTCGGGTAGGCGGTGGATGATGGGGTGATCATTCCGTGGGGGACGCCGCGGTCGGCAGGCGGTCGTTGATGCCCCACTTCGGGGGGAACCACGCCGTTAGTGGCGCGGTATCCTGGCGGTAGTTCTGCTTGATGTTGGTTCGGCCGCTGATGCCGGCGATGTCTGGGTGTGCGACGCGGGCATACTTGTCGACCTCGCAGAACAGGTTTTGGCAGTCGATCAGTTGGAGGCGACGGCCCCCCAGGGTGGGAAACGACAGTCCCAGTCGCGAGAAGTGCTGCTCCTGCGTGTCGGCAACGTAGCGGATGATGTCGGCCTCGATCCCGTCCGCGGCCGTGCCGAAGCACTTGCGGATACCGTCGCGGGCGCCAGGCCCCGGTACGACGAACTCCATTTCGTCGAAGGTGAGCGCGGCAGCGTAGTTGAGGTCGATCGCGAACTGGTAGGCCAGGAAGTTCCCGAACGCGGGGAACGACCGGAGTATCTCGAACACCTGGCGCAGACCTCGGGCGTCAGCGATCCTGGAGGGCGTCGACGCCTCCATCATCATTTCAATGAGGCGCAGGTGGTTGCGATGCTTCCGCGCCTCACCCAGCTTCGGTGGCGGGATCACGTAGGCGGCGGAGTAGAGCCTTTCCCCGGCCGCGAGCGCCTCGCTCAACACGGGATCCAGGGCCTCGAACCGGTACCCACTCCAGGTCGGCGTGCCCAGTGCGGTGCACAGTCGGTGCCAGGTCGACGAGCGGTTGAACAGCTTGAACAACACGGTCCGGAAAAAGACCTCGCTCCAGGTCTGATCGCCGCGGTAGATGACGTCGCGGATCAGGTGCTGACTGACCCGATCAGCAGCGCGGTAGCAGTTGGTGAACCGGTAGTGCGCAAGGATCGGATCCTCGGTCCACGGGCGACGCGCTCCACGTAGGCGGGCGATGTAGATCCGTTGCCGGGCCTCCGCAAACCTCCAGTAGGTGTCGAAGACCGGTGTCGGCGTCAAACGCCGACCCGCAACCGCGATAGCCCCACGCCGGGCTATCGAGCCGCCCACCGCCTGATCGACTATCGCTCCGAGCATGTACCTACTATATATTAGTTATTCATCTGGCGATAGAGGGGCGGGTGGGGCGTGGGCCTGTTGAAGGATTCGCAGCGCCGCACGACCTCTGTCCAGTGGCCCGCCGAGGTCGACGCCCACCTCGACCTTCTTGTCCGGCTAGCCGCAGCTGAAGGGATTCCGATCAGCCGTGCCCAGATGCTGTCGGCGCTCGTGGCGAACGCGAGCCTGAGCGGCCCGGCGGTGGCGAAGTTAGCTCGCCGGTACCTCGGCCAACTCAAGGTCGGGGATCTGGCTCGCGCGGCGCAACCCGATGATCTTCCGGAGGTACGCCACCGCGGCAGACAACGCGCCCACCCGACCTAGGCAAACCGGCTTGGGGCGGTAGTCCAGCCACAAGCGTCCGGCACCATCCCCGCAGCTCAGCCGGGCCAGTGCCTAGCCGCACCCTGACACGAGGGATGATGGCTAGTTGAGCCCAGAGCCGCTAGGCCGGCTGCGGATGAACGGGTGTGGCAACCCCAGTAGGCTCAGCGCGAAGCAGTGAGTTACCGGGGAAGACGCGTTGGAGGCGCTCAATCAGAAGGGCGCGGTGTTGGTGGGTGACGAGGAGCGGCTGCTTGCGGTCGTCACCGCCGCCGACGTGAACAGCTACCTCTGGACCGCGGCAAGGCAGTTCATGATCGTGCGCGACGTCGAGCTGGCGACGCGCTACCTGGCTCAGCGGGCGTGCGCCACCGAGGACGAGCTTCGCGCGCTTGTCGCCGCCGCTCGACCCACAGACGCGAACGGCAACCCGGCCGAGCGCTTGGAGGATCTGACCTTCGGCGAGTTGATTTCCGTCATCAACAGTCCCGAGCGTTTCGGCCGGGTTTTCAGCCGCACCTTCGGTAGTAGTCGGGAGCTGGTCTTCTCCATGCTTGAACCCGTGCGGGATGTCCGCAACAAGGTCTTTCACTTCCGTGATGCGGTGACGCCGGATGAGGTTGACCTTGTCATGAACGCCCGTGTGTGGCTGCAGCGCAGGGTCAGGATGGTGCAATTACTGCTGGCGCACCTGCTCACGCCCTGCTCGCCGAGCGGTTGGATCGCGTCCGCAACACGCGCCACATCGTGCTGCGGGCACCTGCCGCGTCCGGTATCACGCAGACCCTGGCGGATGTTATCGCGCGCACCGCTACGTCCGGCTTCGTCCTGGTTGTGTCGTCGCGTCGCGAGCTACTCAAGCAATGGGCCGTCGTGCTCAGGAGCCACGGCGTCACTCCGGTACGCCTTCTAAACCCTGACCTCGCCTTGGAACTTGCCAGCCTGTCGCCGACCGAGCCTCGTCACGGGGTTCTCCTCACCACCACGCTAGACGTCCGCCGCGGTCCCGTACGGCTCGCGCTGCAATCGCTACCCCTGGCCTTGTTCCTTCTCGATGCCCTTCCTAGTACGGCGGCCGCCGTTTGAGATGTCGCTGGTCGCGAGGGGTGGATGCGGGGCGGCCACCGCGTGATCGTCTGTACGTTGTGGACATAACTTCAGATCTGGCGGTGGCCGCGTGCCACAGCGTAAACCCTGTTGAGTGGGAGCGGGTTTTGGGCGGGGTGTGCGGCTCGTTCGCGGGTCGGTTCGGGCGGGTCGAGCCGCGTCGGACGGCGGCGGCGTTCGTGGCGGGGCTGTTGTCGGATGTCGAGGTCAAGACGTGTTGGCAGTTGGCGGAGCAGGCCGGATATGCCCGGCCGGATGCGATGCAGCGGCTGTTGTATCGGGCGGTGTGGGACGCCGACGCCGTCCGTGACGATCTGCGGACGGTGATCGTCGACCGGTTCGGTGCCCCGGACGCGGTGTTGGTCGTCGACGAGACCGGTGATCTGAAGAAGGGCGTTCACTCGGTCGGGGTGCAACGCCAGTACACCGGCACTGCCGGCAGGATCGAAAACGCGCAGGTCGGGGTGTTCCTCGGCTACGCCGGCCGGGACGGGCACACCCTGATCGACCGCAGGGTTTACCTGCCGGTGTCGTGGACTGAGGACCGGGGCCGCTGTCAGGGCGCTGGTGTTCCGGACGAGGTCGAGTTCGCCACGAAGTCCGAGTTGGCCGCCGACATGATCACCGCAGCGGTCGATGCCGGCGTGCCGGTGGCGTGGGCCGCCGCGGACGAGGCCTACGGCAATAGCAGCGTCTTCCGCGCCCACCTCCGTGAACACCGGCTGGGCTATGTCCTGGCCGTGTCCCGCAGTCACCTGGTGCCCCTCGACGGCGGCAAGGTCAAGGTTCGTGCCGACCGGGTCGCCGCCGACCTACCCGCTTCGGCGTGGCAGCGCCGCAGCGCAGGGGCCGGGTCGAAAGGGCCCCGCTTCTACGACTGGGCCTGGCTGGATCAGGTCACCACGGACGCCGATCCCGACGACGGTGGCCGGCACAGCCTCCTGATCCGCCGCAACACTTCCACCGGGGAGTTGGCCTTCTACCGGTGTTGGGCCCCTCAGCCGGCCACCCTCGCCCAGCTCGTGCGGGTTGCAGGGATCCGTTGGACCGTCGAGGAAGCCTTCCAGGCCGCCAAGAGTCAGGTCGGCCTGGACCAGCACCAGGTCCGCCGGTGGGACTCCTGGCACCGGTTCACCACCCTCGCCCTGGCCGCCCTCGCCGTCCTGGCGATCTGCGCCGCCGATGCCGCCGCAGGCGACACCGACGACTCGGAGGACACCGGGCTGATCAAGCTGACGGTTAACGAAGTCCGCCGTCTGATCAACACCTTCATCATCCGCCCGATCAGCGACCTCGCTCACCGTTTGCACTGGTCACAGTGGCGACGCCGGCATCAAGCCCGAGCCCGACGATCCCACTACACCCGACGCCTCAACCTCGAACTCCAGCCATGATTCCGAACGGCGGCTGCCGTACTAGGCCCGACAGCGCCGTGCTGCCCGCCGTCATCAGCATCGCCGACCGGGCTCGTCAGACAATCGTGGCCGACCGCGGGCCACACGAGGGTATGCCCTCATGGCTCCACCATCCCGCGCTGGTCCAACTCACCTTGGCCGAGGCCATCAACATGAGCGGTAATCGGCACGTCAGTCCAGAAGACTACGTAGTGACGCTCGGCCCCGCCGAGCGCTCGGTCTTTCAGCAGGCGGCGATGTTGCTGAACAAGCGACATGGCATCCGCAGCCGGCCCGCTCTGCACTCGGCGTTAATGCAGCTAATCAGTGGAGGGCAGGAAGCGAGCCGAGACGACCTAGGCCGCGTGGATCTGGCCTGGAGCCTTGTTGATTCTCTCGAAGGCCTCGGCCCAGACCCACGGCTGGCCGCAATGACAGAGGTGGTACTGCACAGGCGTCAGTTCGGCCCCATCATCGTGGTGACTAGTGCCCCGTCATGCAGCCTTGAACGGGTAATCCGGGTGGCGGATCTTGGATCCCGTGGCGAATGCGGTTTTGGGTTTGGCGCGTTGGTTGCG
>NZ_JBIAFE010000022.1:0-82995 GCF_042869115.1 Micromonospora sp. NPDC007230
GACCGCAACGACATCTACCAACACCCCCAACACCCCTACACCCGAGCCCTGCTGTCCGCCATCCCCGACGTCACCACCCTCGGCCCCGCCGGACGGATCCGCCTGGCCGGAGACGTACCCACCCCACTCAACCCACCATCAGGCTGCCGCTTCCGCACCCGCTGCTGGAAAGCCCAGGACCGCTGCGCCACCGAGGAACCCGCCCTGATCACCCGCGACGGCGGTAGGCAGCTCACCGCCTGCCACTACCCGGAGACGGGAACGATCAGCCAGGATGCCGGGCCGGTCGGCGCGACCGCCGAGGAGGTGTCGAAGTGAGCCTGTCCCCGGTCGAGGGTGTGGCCCTCGCCGAGATCGAGTCCACCGGGGGTCCCGAGGAGAAGGGGCTCGTCGGGCGCTCGCCCGGCCAACTGGTCTGGAACCGGCTGCGCCGGGACCGCACCGCGCTGGTCAGCGGCATCGTGCTGGCCGTGCTCATCCTGGCGGCGTTGGCGGCGCCGCTGATCTCGCGGCTCTACGGGGCGTCGCCGAGCCAGCAGTTCGGGGACCTGCTGGACGCCACCGGCATGCCGCTCGGCTACGTGGGCGGGGTCAGCGGCGACCACTGGTTCGGACTCGAACCGGGCCTGGGCCGGGACATCTTCATCCGGATGATCTACGGCCTCCGCACCTCGCTGCTGATCGCGCTCGGCGCCGCCGTGGTGACCACGACGATCGGTGTGGTGCTCGGGATCGTCGCCGGTTACCTGGGCGGCGTGGTCGACGCGGTGATCGGGTGGTTCACCGACGTCGCCCTGGCGATGCCGTTCCTCGTCTTCGCGCTGGCCGTGGTGCCGACGTTCTCGCTGCGCTTCTACGGTCCCCGGGACGCGATCCCGACCTGGTTCGCGGTCACCACGCTGATCGTGGTCTTCGCCGCGTTCGGCTGGACCGGCACCGCCCGACTGGTCCGCGGGCAGGTGGTGTCGCTGCGCGAGCGGGAGTTCGTGGAGGCGGCCCGGGCCAGCGGGGCCGGGCTGGGGCACATGCTCTTCCGGCAACTGCTGCCGAACATCTGGGCCCCGATCCTGGTGGCGTTCTCGCTCGCCGTGCCGTCGTACGTGACGGGCGAGGCGGCGCTGTCCTTCCTCGGCGTCGGGCTGCCCGAGTCGGTGCCCAGCTTCGGCCGGATGATCTACCGCAGCATCGACTACCTGCAGACCGATCCGGCGTACGTCTTCTTCCCTGGCATCGCCATCTTCGCGCTCGTGCTGGCGTTCAACCTCTTCGGCGACGCGCTGCGCGACGCGCTCGACCCGAAGTCGTCACGGTAAGGGGTTCGGCACATGGTGCGGTTCCTGCTGAAGCGGCTGCTGCTGGCGGTCTCGGTGCTGCTCGCGGTGAGCGTCGTCAGCTTCCTGATGTTCTTCGCGCTGCCCCGCGACCCGGTGACCGGCATGTGCCCGAAGAACTGCAACGCCGAACGCCTGGAGCGGGTGCGTACCGAGCTGGGGCTGAACGACCCGAAGCCCCAGCAGTACGTCAACTACATGAAGGGCATCTTCGTCGGCCGCGACCTGGGCAGTGCGCAGGGCGGCAAGTGCGAGGCGCCCTGTCTCGGCTACTCCTACGTCAACAGCGAGGCGGTCAGCGACACCTTCGCCCGGGTGCTGCCGGTGACGTTGAACATTGTGCTCCCGGCGGCGGTCCTGTGGCTGGCCATCGGGGTGGGGCTCGGGATGATCTCGGCACTCCGGAGAGGTTCGCTGCTCGACCGCATCTCGATCGGGCTCACGCTGACCTTCGCCTCGTTGCAGCTCTACTTCGTCGGGGCCGTGCTGCTGCTGATCTTCGTCTACTCGCTGAAGATCCTGCCGACGCCCCGGTACACGCCGATCTTCGAGAATCCGGTGGAGTGGGCCCGGGGGCTGGTGCTCGCCTGGGTGACCCTGGCCCTGCTCTTCTCCGCGATCTACGCGCGCCTGTCCCGCGCCCAGATGCTCGAGACGCTGTCCGAGGACTTCGTGCGGACGGCCCGGGCCAAGGGCGTGGCGAAACGGAAGGTCTACGGGCGGCACGCGCTGCGGGCGGCGATCACGCCGATCGTGACGATCGCCGGCCTGGACGTGGGTGCCGCGCTCGGCGGCACCGTCATCACGGAGACCACGTTCGGCATCCAAGGGCTGGGGCGTACCGCCGTGGAGGCGGTCCGCCAGGGCGACCTGCCGACCATCATGGCCACCGTGTTGATCTCCGCGCTCTTCGTGGTCGTCGCGAACATCGTGGTCGACCTGCTCTACGCGTACATCGATCCGCGGGTACGCCTCGGCTGAGCTCGCGTGTCGCCGTCGATTCGTTATCTGCTCGAAATTTACCGCAGATGAAAGCTGAGCGAAGCTTTCCTTCATCTGACCCGGAGGAGTGAGTATGCGAGCAAGACTCGCCACCGCCATGGGCGGTGCGATGGCACTGGTGGTCGCCCTCAGTGCGTGCAGCAAGAACACCGGCGACAACGCCGACAAGGTGGACACCAACAAGCCCCGCAGCGGCGCCATCGCGACCGACCCCAAGGACTCGCTCGGCCCCGCGGCCGAGGTGCCCGGCGCGGCCAAGGGCGGCACCTTCTACATCCTGCGGGAGAGCAAGATCTCCCACCTGGACCCGCAGCGGGTCTATTCGTTCGCCGGCCTGATGGGCAGCCAGCTCTACGCCCGCTACCTCACCACCTTCAAGGACGACGGCAAGGGCAACGTGACCCTGGTCGGTGACCTGGCCGAGACCCCCGGCAAGAACGTGAACAACGACTGCAAGGTCTGGGAATTCAAGATCAAGCAGGGCGTCAAGTTCGAGGACGGCCGTCCGATCACCTCCAAGGAGATCGCGTACGGCATCGCCCGTTCGTTCGACCCGGACCTCACCGGTGGCCCGACCTACCTGCAGGAGTGGCTGGTCGACAGCCCGCAGTACGACACCAAGTGGAACTTCAAGGCCAACAAGACGTCGCTGCCGCCGGGACTGACCACGCCGGACGCGCAGACGCTGCGCTTCGAGTTCAACAAGCCCCGCTGTGACCTGCCGTTCGCCGTGTCGCTGCCGGCCACCGCGCCGCTGCCGCCGGACAAGGACACCGGCGTCAACCTCGACATGCAGCCGTTCTCGTCCGGGCCGTACAAGATCACCAAGCACCAGCCCGGCGTGGAGATGGTGCTCGAGCGCAACGAGAACTGGGACCCGGCCACCGACCCGGTGCGGCACGCCTACCCGGACAAGTTCATCTGGTCGTTCGGCGCGGACAACACCACCCAGACCAACCGGGTGCTCGCCGGCACCGGCAACGACGCCGCCGCGGTCGCCACCGGCGGCGTCCCCTCGGAGCTGATCGCCAAGGTCACCGGCGACGCCACGCTCAAGGAGCGGATGATCGTCGCGGCGACGCCGAACGCGTACCGGCTGAGCATCAACACCACCCGGGTCACCGACCTGCCCGTGCGGCAGGCGATCAACTACGCGATTGACCGCAGCAGCATCACCAAGAACCTCGGCGGCCCGTACGGCGCCGTGCCGCTCACCACCCTGCTGCCGCCCACCACGCTCGGCTACAAGCAGTTCGACGCCTACCCGGCCGGCGAGAGCGGCAACCCGGACAAGGCCAAGGAACTGCTTGCCGGCAAGTCGGTGAACCTGGTGCTCGGCACCTCCGACGACACCCCGTCCCAGGAGACGGCGACGCAGGTCAAGAACGCGCTGGAGAAGGCCGGCTTCACCGTCACCATCAAGCCGATCCCCGAGGACGGTTACCTCGACTTCGTGAAGAAGAAGAGCAACCCGTGGGATATCTGGGTCGACTCGTGGGCGGCCGACTGGCCCAGCGGCGCCTCGATCCTGCCGGTGCTCTTCGACGGCCGCAACATCAAGGCCGAGGGCAACAGCAACACGTCCCAGCTCAACAACGACGCCATCAACGCCGAGTTCGACCGGGTGCTCGCGGAGGACCCGGCGAAGCAGGCCGAGGAGTGGAGCAAGCTGGACGAGCGGCTGATGAAGGAGTCGGCGCCGGCGGTGCCGCTGTACAACGAGGTGGTCTCCGTCGCCCACGGCGAGAAGGCCGGCGGCCTCTTCATCGGCAGCATCTTCGGCTGGCCCAGCTTCGTGAACGCCTACGTGAAGCAGTGACGGCCTGACCGCAAGGGGCCCCTGCTCAACGCCGCGCGTTGAGCAGGGGCTCTTGCGCTATCGCGTGGGCGGCCAGGTGCCCTTCCCCTACAGGTTCCGGCGTAAGAAGTCCAGCTCCAGGCGGAGCAAGCGTTCGGCGACGCCCCCGGCGGCCATGTGGCTGGCCCCGGTGAGCGGCAGCACCGCGTGCGGCCGGCCGGCCGCCAGCAGCGCCGCGGAGAGCCGCAGCGTGTGCGCGGCCACCACGTTGTCGTCGACCAGGCCGTGCACCAGCAGCATCGGTCGGGCCTGCGCCGGGTCGCCGACTGGTTCGGCGGCCAGCTCGACCAGCGAGTGGTGGGCGTAGACGTCCATCCCGTCGTCCGGCATGCCCAGGTAGCGCTCGGTGTACGCGGTGTCGTACAGCGCCCAGTCGGTGACCGGGGCGCCGACGACCGCACAGCGGAACAGCTCCGGGTGGCGCAGCACCGCCAGCCCGGCCAGCCAGCCGCCGAACGACCAGCCCCGCACCGCCACCCGCGCCAGGTCGAGGTCCGGGTGCTTGCCGGCGAGCGCGGTCAGCGCGTCCACCTGGTCGGCCAGGATCACGTCGGCCACCCGGCGGTGAATCGCCTTCTCGAACGACGGCGCGATGCCCGGGGTGCCGCGGTTGTCGATGGTCACCACGGCGAAGCCCTGCTCCGCCCACCACTGCCGCTCCAGCCAGACCGCCCGGGCGGCGATCACCTCCTGGTGCCCCGGCCCGCCGTAGAGGTCCAGCAGCACCGGCAGCTTCGTGCCCTTGACGTGCTCACCTGGGTAGAGCACCGCGCTCGGCAGCCGCCGGTCGGTCACCCGGACCATGGTCGGCCGCGGCGCGTACGGCGGGGTCGCGGCGAGCGAGCGCAGCTCGCCCACCGCCCGGTCGCCGTGCCACACCGTCCAGCGGGTGCCCGGGTGCTCCAGCGACGCGATGCCGACCACCAGCGTGGCGCCGCCGATCGCGGCGGTGTGCCAGCCCGGGTCGCTGCCCATCCGGCGGGCGTCCACCCCGCCGCCGATCACCGTGCGGATCCGGTAGAGGTGGCGCTGGCTCGGCTCGCCCTCGCTCGCCTCGACCAGCAGGTCGGTCGGGGCGCCGCCGCTGGCGGGCAGCCGCCCCACCACCCGGCGCACGTAGAGCGAGGGCGGGGTGAGCAGGGTGCCGTCGGCGAACAGGCACCGCGCGTCGTACCCGTCGTGGGCCAGCTCGCCGCCGACCAGCACCCGGCCGTCCGGCAGGTGCGCCGGGGTACCCGGGATCGGCTCCACCCAGCGCGGGTCGGCCAGCTCCGCGTGCACCTGTGTCTCCCCGGTACGCGGGTCCACCGCGAGCACCAGCCCGTGCTGCTGCGACCGGCGCAGCACGGTGATCAGCGGCCCGCCGTCCGCCCAGTCGACCGAGGTCAGGTAGGGGTAGGTCTCCCGGTCCCAGTGCACGTCGACCCAGCCGCCGTCGAGGTCGAGCAGGTGCAGGCTGACCTCGGCGTTCGGCCCACCCGCCAGGGGGTACGCGACGGTCGTCGGCGGGCTCGCCGGGTCGGCCGGGTCGTGCAGGTGCCAGTGCGGCAGCCGGGACTCGTCCACCCGGGCGGCCAGCACCGAGCGCCCGTCCGGAGCCCACCAGTAGCCGCGGAACCGGTCGAACTCCTCCGCCGCGATGTGCTCGGCGAGCCCCCAGGTCACGCCGCTGTCCTCACCGGCCAGGAGGTTGTCGGTGCCGTCCGGCTCGACCACCCGGAGCTGGCCCCGGCGTACCCCCTCGGCGGCGTCGGTGACGTAGGCCAGTCGTTCGCCGGTGGGGTCGGGGCGGGGGTCGATCACCGGGCCGATCGCGGTCACCTCGACCACGTCACCGTGCACCAGGTCGGCCCGGAACAGCCGGCCGGCCAGCGCGAACGCGGCCACCCGGCCGGCGGCGTCCAGGGCGTACGAGCCGATGCCGCCGGCGGCGAGCCGCAGCCGCTCGCGCAGTGCCCGCTCGCCCGGGGCCAGCGCGGTCGGGTCGCCCTCCGTGCCGAGCAGCACCGCCGGGTCGGCGATCAGCCGCTCCTCGCCGGAGGTGACGTCCAGCAGCCAGAGCGCGTCGGCCGGGTCCTCCGGTCCGGAGGAGCGCAGGAAGATCACCCGGGAACCGTCGTCCGCGACGGAGACGGCGCGCGGCGCCCCGTGGCTGAACCGACGGGTACGGGCGGCCAGCTCGGGATAGTCCACGCCTCGGATCGTAGAGGCGTGTCGTGCGTGATGTGGCCGACCTGCGCGGACGCGTAAGCGTCGGGGGAAGAGGACCGCCGGTTAGAGTGACGGTCGTGACGAAGCTGCCCGATCGACGCCTCCTGCTGGTCCACGCGCACCCCGACGACGAGTCCATCGGCACCGGCTCGACGATGGCGCACTACGCCGCCACCGGCGCTCACGTCACCCTGGTCACCTGCACGCTGGGGGAGGAGGGCGAGATCCACGTACCGGAGCTGGCCCAGCTCGCCGCGGCCGAGGCCGACCAGCTCGGCGGGTACCGGATCGGCGAGCTGGTCGCCGCCTGCGCCGCGCTCGGCGTCACCGACCACCGCTTCCTCGGCAGTGCGGGCCGCTACCGCGACTCCGGCATGATGGGCCTGCCCACCAACGAGCACCCAAGGGCCTTCTGGGGGGCCGACGTCGACGAGGCTGCCGGCCACCTGTTGGAGATCATGCGGGAGATCCGGCCGCAGGTCATGATCACGTACGACCCGAACGGCTTCTACGGCCACCCCGACCACATCCAGGCTCACCGGGTGGCGATGCGCGCCCACGAGCTGGCCGTCGCCGAGGGGATCGCCCCGGCGAAGGTCTACTGGACGGCGATGCCGCGCAGCGTGCTGGAGGCCGGCCTGGACGCGTTCACCGAGACCTCGGACAACCCGTTCGCCGGCATCGACGGCGTCGACGACCTGCCGTTCGGCACGCCGGACCCGGAGATCGCCGCGCGGATCGACGCCACCGAGCGGCACGTCGCCAAGGAGGCGGCGATGCGGGCCCACGCCACCCAGATCCCGGCCACCTCCTGGCTCTATTCGATCGCAAGCAACTTCGGCGCCGAGTTCATGGGCGTGGAATATTTCACCCTCGCGGTCGGCGAGAAGGGCCCGGGCAGCGGCCCGTACGGCTGGGAGGACGACCTCTTCGCCGGGCTGCCACTGGACGGGCCGGACCGGTCCCCGGTCGCGGCGGCCGGTCTCCGGTGACGGTGCCGGCCGTACCGATGTCGGTCGCCCCCGAGCAGCAGCCCGCTCCGCCGCCCGCGCGGCCGGCGCGGGTGCTGGACCTCGCCCTGCGGGTCGCCGGCGGGGTGGTGGCGGTCTGGGCGGGCGTGGTGGCCGCGGTGCTGGACCTGCTCTTCGCCACCTGGGCCTGGGAGGTGGTCAAGGGTCGGCCCGGCGGCGCGGTCAAGGCGGTGGTCGGCACTTCCCTCGCGGTGGGCGGGATCGCCGCGGTGGTGGTGCTGACGATCCTGGTGGGCTGGTTCGCCCACGTCGCGGTTGGTACGCGCTGGGCGGCGGCGCTGCCCGCCCTGCCCTGGTTCCTGGTGATCGTCGCGGGCGGGATCCGGACAGCCGAGGGTGACCTCGCGCTGAGCGGGGACAACCTGCTCGGCCTGGGGCTGGTGGTGGCCGGCGCGATCACCTTCGCGGTGCTGGGCTTCCGGCAGCTCGTGGTGCCGCCGAACGCCGCCCACTGAGGCTGGCACCGCGCGGGATGGACCGCGTGACGCCGATGCGCCCCGGGTCGCCGCTGGGCCAGCCCGCAATCACGACCGCCACGAGCAGAACGACCAGCACGTCCACCCGGGTGTGGCGGACCAGCGCCCGTTCGGCCAGCTCCGACCGTGCATCCCATGCGGTTGAGCGGCGTCCCGGTGGGCGCATCCGGCGGATCGGGCGTGGGGCCAGGTCGATGACCCACGGTGATGAAGGGCTGGCCAAGGCGGCGGCTCGTCGCTGCCTTTGCTCTGCAGCCATCCACGCACCAGTAACGTAGCGTGGTCTCGGCCGGGGATGATGTGTGCCCGTGCGCGCGACGAATGGCCAGCTCAATACGGTGCTGCGCCCGTGGCTGCAGAGCAAAGCGCCGAGAGGGTCCCGCCAGCGGCGACGCGGGCGCGCACGAAGAGTGATCGACCCCAGGTCGTCGCGCTGCGTAGTTGAACACGACGACCGTTGCGGCCGAACCGGCCAGCACGACGGGCCTGGGCCCCGACTGGGGCCCGGCCGGAGGACCGGTTGCGCCCCGCCTCGGTGCCACGGTGCAGACGCCGCATAGGTTGCGGTGGTAGATATTCCTGCCAAGGAGTCCGCCGTGGGGGCGGGCGCTACGGCGGGAGGCGTGCGATGAGGGAGCGGTGGCGCGCGGTCGGCGTGCTGGCGGCGGCGCTGTTCGTGGTCAACGTGGTGGCCCGGTTGCTGATCAAGTTTGCTTTTCCGGACAACGACACCGCCAGTGACCGCGTCTCCCTGGCGATGTTCCTGGTGATCGGGCTGATCCTCGCCGTGCTGGCCTTCCGCTGGGGCGCCGACCGGCCGCTGGGTCGCCTGGCCGGTGACCTGGCCGCCGCGGTCGCCGTGGCGCTGGCGCTGACCGTGTTCGTCGGTCCGCTGCTGGTCGGCGAGAACCCGTTCGGCGGGGGCGCCGGGCTGTTCTTCGCCCAGATCTGGCTCTACCTGGCGGCCACCGCGGCCGGCGTGCTGGTGGGCTACCTGAGCCTCACCGCGCTCGGCCGGGACTACCGCTCCCAGCAGCTCAAGCGGTTCGCCGAGCTGAAGGCGGCCAAGCCGCGCAAGGTGGTCCGTCGCTGATCCTGGCAGCGCCCCGGCCCGGTCAGGCCGGGGCGACCCGGGTCAGATAGGTGTGGTGGGTCGTGAAGCCGAGCCCCCGGTAGAGGTTCACGGCCGGGGTGTTGCGCTGCTCCACCTGGAGGAACGCGTGCGTGGCACCCTCCGCCAGGCCCCAGTGGACCAGGGACCGGATCACCCGGCCGGCCAGCCCCTGCCGGCGCGCCTCGGGCAGCACCTCGATCGACGTCAGCCCCAGCCAGCGGCCGCCACCGGTCACCGTGCCGCGGCCGGCGGCGAGCAGCCGGCCGTCGGCGTACACGTGGGCGAAGCGGATCCGGTCCACGGCGGTGAGCACGTGCCGGGCGGCGTCCGGCAGGCCGCCCTTGCGGCCCGCGGCGATCGCCAGCCAGTCGTCGGAGGGGGCGGGGGTGAGCTCGACCGGGGGCTCGCCCCGCCCGGGCCGCGACCCCGGGGCCAGGTCGGCGCCCGCTCGCCCGGCAGGCGGCGCGGCCAGCGCGGCGAGCGCGGCCGTTTGCACCAGCACCGGCGGCCGGGCGGCCCAGCCCCGGGCGTCCAACTCCGCGCCGACCGGCGCGGCCAGCGGCAGCGGGGTGTTCACCAGGGCCGGCTGGCCGTGATCGGCGTACCAGCGCTGCACGGCGTCCAGCGCGGCGGGCAGCGGGCGGTCCGGGTCGCCGACCGGCAGGGCCGAGTTGGCCCGGCCGGTCCAGCCCGCGGCGCTGCGCAGCAGCCAGTCGCCGAGCCGGCCGCGTACCGGGGCGGGCCAGGCCTCGTCGGCGGCCAGTTCCAGGGCGGCCACCGCGGTGGCGGTGGGCCGGCGGGCCGCCGGGACCCGCTTGGCCCGGTGCACCTCGCCGACGGGGACCCGTAACCGCCCATGATCGGTGGCCAGCGTGATGTGGGTCTCGCTCAGCTCGACCAGATCACCGAGCGCGTCGGAGAAGAGCGGTCTGCCCTCGCGAATCCCCACAATCCGGCGGACCACGATCCGGTGTCCTACGTCCTGCTGTCGGAGCACGATCGACCCCCTCCCCGGCGAGATACTAGGCTCTTACCGTCGCGGGTGATCGCGATGAGTCTTGCGGAGGAGAAGACCGGTGACCTACATCATCGCCGAGCCGTGCGTGGATGTGCTCGACAAGGCATGCATCGAGGAGTGCCCGGTCGACTGCATCTACGAGGGCAACCGGATGCTCTACATCCACCCCGACGAGTGCGTCGACTGCGGTGCCTGTGAGCCGGTCTGCCCGGTCGAAGCGATCTTCTACGAGGACGACGTCCCGGAGCAGTGGAAGGACTACACCGGGGCGAACTACGAGTTCTTCGAGGACCTGGGCTCGCCCGGCGGTGCCTCCAAGATCGGCAAGGTGGAGAAGGACGCGACGTTCGTGGCCGCCCAGCCGCCGCGCGGAGAGGGCCACTGAACCGGCCCGCGCCGGTCTCGTCGCGGCTGCCCGACTTCACCTGGGACACCCTGGACGCCGCGGCCGCGACGGCGGCGGCGCACCCGGACGGTCTCATCAACCTCTCGATGGGCACGCCCGTCGACCCGGTGCCGCCGCTGATCCGGCAGGCGCTGGCCGACGCGTCGGACGCCCCGGGCTACCCGCTCACCGCCGGCACCCCCGCGCTGCGGGACGCCATCGCGGCCTGGGTGGCCCGGGCCTGCGGCGCCGGCGTCGACGGGCTCGGGGTGCTGCCGACGATCGGTTCCAAGGAACTGGTCGCCTGGCTGCCCACGCTGCTCGGCGTCGGTCCGGGTGACGTGGTGGTGGTGCCGTCCATCGCCTACCCGACCTACGAGGACGGGGCCCGGCTGGCCGGTGCCACCACGATGCGCACCGACTCGCTGACCGCGGTCGGCCCCACCCCCCGGGTGCGGCTGGTCTGGGTCAACTCGCCCGGCAACCCGACCGGGCGGGTGCTGCCCGCCACCCACCTGCGCAAGGTGGTCGACTGGGCCCGCGAGCGCGGCGCGGTGGTCGCCAGTGACGAGTGCTATCTGCCGCTCGGCTGGGACGCCGAGCCCGTCTCGATCCTCTCGCCAGAGGTCTGCGGCGGGTCGTACGAGGGCGTGCTGGCGGCGCACTCGCTCTCCAAGCGCTCCAACCTCGCCGGCTACCGGGCCGGGTTCGTCGCCGGTGACCCGGCGCTGGTGGCCGAACTGCTCAAGATCCGTAAGCACGCCGGCATGATCGTGCCGGCCCCGGTGCAGGCGGCGATGGTGGCCGCGCTGGGCGACCAGGCGCACGCCGACGCGCAGCGGGAGCGCTACCGCGCCCGGCGCGAGCGGCTGTACGCCGCGTTCACCGGCGCCGGCTTCACGGTCGAGCACTCGGAGGCCGGGCTCTACCTGTGGATGACCCGGGACGAGGACTGCTGGGACACCGTCGACTGGTTGGCCCGGCGGGGCATCCTGGTCGCCGCCGGGATCTTCTACGGCCCGGCCGGTGCCCGGTACGTCCGGGCGGCGCTGACCGAGTCCGACGAGCACATCGCGGCGGTCGCCGGCCGGCTCGCCCAACCCTGACCCTCGCCGGGCGGCGGTCGGCCCGGGGGCCTGCCCGCACCGCGGCCGGCCGCCGCGTCGCGTCAGTCGTTGATCTGTGCGAACACCCGCAGCAGGGTGTCCCGGCTGTGCTTCTCCAGCAGCTCGCTGGCCATCAACTCCTGCACTTGCACCGTCCGGCCGTCGTGCAGGGTCAGCGTCGCCTTCAGCGGCACCTGCTTGGTCACCTCGACCGAGCGGATCTCCTCGTACGGCAGGTAGGGGTTGCGGGCGGCCAACTCGGCGATCGGCGTCGCGCCGAGCACCTGCTTGAGCCGCTTCTCGCCCTCGTGGGACTTCCCCGGGTCGGGGACCAGGACCAGCCCGTTGTCGAGCACGAACACGTCGTGCTCCCGGCCGTCGATCTTGATGTTGGCGAGGGCGCCGATCAGGTCGGCGTTGCGCGCGGAGGCGCGGGCCTGCACCACCGTCGACTGCCGTACGTCGACACCGTGTTCCGCCAGGCGCGTCAGCGCCTCGTCCAGGGTCTCCGGGGAGACCGCCAGCTTCGCGATCTCGGCCAGGTCCCAGGGCTCGCCCGAGCGGCCGACCAGCCGGGCCGGACCGGACCAGGAGAGCTGCCAGTACGCCTGCCCGGAGCGCACCGCCGCGTTGTCGAGCAGCGTCTCCATCGGCCCGGCGAAGGCCGCCGCGGCCTCTTTGCGGGTGGCATCGGGGAAGAACTGCTCGGCGAACTCGCCGAGCCGGCGGTCGCGGACCAGCTCCAGGATGGTCGGCAGGCCCGGCGACGGCGTGCCGGTGAACCGGCCGGCCGCTCGGTAGAGGTGGTCCGCCTGCTCCTGCACCGAGGCGGCCACCGACTCCGCGGTGAACTCGGCCCAGGGCAGCAGCCGCCGGGATCCGTACGCGACGACGGCGCCCTGCAGGGCGCGGCCGGCGGCGGCCACGTCGGCCAGCATGATCCACGCGGGCCGGTCGTCCGGCGCCACCGGCACCGGTGGCATCTGGGCGATCGCGGCCACCCGGACCCCGACTGGCGGGTGGGTGTCCCAGCGGGACGGCTCCCGGTCCGGGGCGTTCTCCCGCACCTCGTCGATCTCGTCGCGGCGCGCCTGGAGCAGGTGGCCGAAACCGCCGAAGAAGTCGTCCGGCGCCAGCCCGGCCGCCCAGCCCGGCTCGATGTACCGGCTCTCGTAGAAGTTCCAGGCCGCGCCGATCGCGGGCAGCGTGCGCAGCGCGGAGGTCATCGCCTCGTGGCCGGCGAGGCGTACGGCCGCCTGGTCCGCCTCCAACTCCTGTCGCCGTACGTTGGCCCGGTCGACCAGCAGGTAGAGCTTCGAGTACCCCTTGAAGACCCACCCGATCGGGTTGCGCGGGCTGATCCGCTCGATCGTCTCCTCGATGGCCAGTCGGCCCCGGTAGGCGACCCCACCCAGGCGGGTGTGGCTGCCCGAGTAGTGGCCGAGCTCGTGCGCGAGCACCGCCCGGAGCTGGTCGACCCGCATCCCCTGGAGCAGCGGCAGGCCGACGTAGAGGGTGCGCCGGCCGCCGAGCAGGCCGAGCAGGCGGCTCTGTTCGGTGACCGCGGCGTTCACGTTCGGCACCAGGCGGATCTCGTCCGGTGCCCGGGTGCCGACCGCCTGCGCCAGCTCCCGTACGGTCGCCCAGAGCAGCGGCGCCCCCTGCTCGGTCAGGATCAGGCCGGGCGCCGGCTCGCTCTTGACCCTGATCGCCTTCCACAGCCCGACGGCCACCGCACCGAGAGCGAGCAGCAGCGGGAGCAGGAGCTTCACGGTCAGCACGCCGGTGGTGTGGTGGAACAACCACACGCCGAGCGCGGCCACCGCGGCGAGCTGCAGCAGCGCGACGACGTAGAAACCGATCAACATGACCACCGAGGCGAGTGCCCGGTACGTCGCGGACATGTGTTTCCTTTCCCCGTGAGAAGCGCCCGCCGTCGATGCCGGGCGGGTCGCCGGGGACCGTACGACGTGAGCGCTGCTCGGACAACCCCCTTCCGTCCTCATCCGACCGGCCCCTACGATCCGCGGCGACGATCACGGGGGAGGGCGGCGCAGGTGGCCGCCGCTGGCAGCGCACGGTGACCGGGGGTCGGGGCTGCGGCCCGGACGTTATCCTCGGCGGGACTTCCAGCGGGGCCGACCCGGCCCCCGTACGACGGGACGCCGAGGTGGGTCGATGACGGGCGGGACCGGCGGATTGGCGCGGGCGGCGGTGGTCGGCACCGGCCTGATCGGTGGCTCGGTGCTGCTCCGGCTCCGGGACGCCGGGCTCGACGTGACCGGCTGGGACCCGGACCCGGCGACCCGGCGGTACACCCAGCGGCAGGGCGTCCTCGCCACGGACACGGTGGAGGAGGCGGTCGCCGGCCGGGACGTCGTCTTCCTCTGTGGCCCGCTGCCCACGCTGCCCCGGACGCTGACCCGGGTGGCTGCCGCCACCGACGACCGGTGCGTGCTCACCGACGTGGGCAGCACCAAGTCGGACGTCGCCACCGCCGCCATGCTGCACGGGCTCGGGCACCGGTTCGTGCCCGGCCATCCGATGGCCGGCGCCGACCGGGCCGGCCTCGCCGCAGCCAGTCCGACGCTGCTCGACGGGGCCGCCTGGGTGCTCTGCCCGGGGCCGACCGGGCTGGACGCGTTCCGGCGGCTCGCCGCGCTGGTCATCGACGTCTTCCACGCCCGGGTGGTGCCGATGTCCGCCCCGGAGCACGACACCGCCGCGGCGCTCGCCTCCCACGTGCCGCACCTGCTCGCCGGCGCGCTGGCCGGGGCGGTGCAGCGGGCCGCGCTGCGTGACGCGGTGCTGTCGCTCGCCGCTGGCAGCTTCTCCGACGGCACCCGGGTGGCCGGCGGCCCGCCCGAGCGGACCGCGAACATGCTGCTCGGCAACCGGGAGCGGGTGCTGACCGAGCTGGACGCGGTCCGCGCCGTCCTCGACGAGCTCGCCGACGCGTTGCGGGCCGGGGACGCCGGGGCGCTCACCGGCCGGCTCGACGAGGGACGGGCGGCCCGGGCGGCGCTGGGTGAGCGCTCGTTCACCGCCCACCGGTGCGAGTTCCCGGCCGGCGCGGAGCACGCGGGCGAGCTGGCGTACCTGCGGGAGTTGGGGGCGGCCGGCGGCCACCTGACGGGCTGCCGGGTCGCGGCCGGGGGCGTCACCTACACGGCGCACCTTCCGGCCGCCACGCCACTAGGGTGAGAAGCATGGCGGACGCTCCGGCGCAGGTGCTCCCCGTCGAGGAGCTGGTGGCCCGGGCGCGCGCCCTCGCTGACGCCGGCCCGCGGCAGCTGCTCGGCATCGCCGGTGCGCCCGGGGCGGGCAAGTCCACCCTGGCCGAGCGGATCGTCGCCGAGGTCGGGCCGCTCGCCCGGCTGGTGCCGATGGACGGCTTCCACCTGGCGCAGTCGGCGCTGGTCCGGCTGGGCCGGGACGGACGCAAGGGAGCCCCGGACACGTTCGACGTCAACGGGTTCGTCACCACCCTGCGCCGACTGCGCCGGATCGAGCCCACCTCGGTCTGGGCGCCGGCGTTCCGGCGCGACCTGGAGGAGCCGATCGCCGGGTCGATCGAGGTGCCGCCGGAGGTCCGGCTGGTGGTGACCGAGGGTAACTACCTGCTGCTCCGCGACGAGCCGTGGGAGGAGGTACGCACCCTGCTGCACGACGCCTGGTTCCTCGACCTGGACGCCGAGCTGCGGGTGCGCCGGCTGACCGCCCGGCACGAGGCGTACGGGAAGACCCCGGAGCAGGCGCGAGCCTGGGCGCTCGGCAGCGACGAGTCGAACGCCGCCCTGGTCACCGGGACCGCCGGGCACGCCGACCTGGTGGTCCGGCTGGCCGAACCGCCGCCGCGGTGACGGGCCCGCCGCTCAGTCGAGGGTGCGTACGGGGCGCGCCGGGTTACCCACGGCCACCACGTTGGCGGGCAGGTCCCGGGTCACCACGGCACCCGCGCCGACCACGGTGTTCTCCCCGATGGTGACTCCGGCCAGCACGATGACCCCGCCCCCGAGCCAGGCGTTGTCCCCGATCGTGATGGGCTTCGCCGCCTCCCACTTGGCCCGCCGGGGCTCCGGCTCGACCGGGTGGGTGGCGGTGAGCAGTTGCACGTTCGGTCCCAGCTGGACGTCCGCGCCGATGGTGATCCGGGCGACGTCGAGGAAGACCGCGTTGAAGTTGACGAAGGTGCGCGGGCCGAGGTGGGTCTGCCAGCCGTGGTCGCAGTAGAACGGTGGCCGGACCCAGGCGCCCTCGCCCACCGTGCCGAGCAGTTCGCGCAGTGCGGCGAGCCGTCCCTCGGGGTCGTCGGCCGAGCTGGTGTTGAACCGTTCGGTGAGCCGGGCCGCCCGGTCCAGATCGGCGGCGATCTCGGGATCGTCCGCGATGTACAGCTCGCCGGCGAGCATGCGTTCCTTCATGGTGGTCACGACGAAATCATGCCCGGTCGGGTGCCCGGTCCGGGGAACGGCAGCCCGGCGCGCCGGCCGGCCCGGGGTACGTCTCGCTGCGCGCCACCGCCCGGGACAGCGCCGGCAACACCGTGTCCCAGCGGATCATCCAGGCGTACCGCCTGCGGTGAGTCGTCCGGGTCCGCGGTCTCCCCGCCGCGGACCCGACGGCGGACGGGCCGGGGCGGCCACAGCCCCGGCCCGTCCCGCGTCAGTCGTTGGCGTGCAGGGCCGCGTTCAGCTCGATGCCCCGGCCGGTACGCGGCTTCGCCTCCAGCGCCCCGGTGACCGAGTTGCGCCAGAAGAGCAGGCCGTCCACCCCGGAGAGCTCGCGCGCCTTGACCACCCGGCCGTCCGGCAGAGTGATCTTGGAGCCGGCGGTGATGTAGCAGCCGGCCTCCACCACGCAGTCGTCGCCGAGCGAGATGCCGATGCCGGCGTTCGCGCCCACCAGGCTCCGCTCGCCGATGCGGACCTTCTCGGTGCCGCCGCCGGAGAGGGTGCCCATGATCGAGGCACCCGCGCCGATGTCGGAGCCGTCGCCGACCACCACACCCTGCACGATCCGCCCCTCGACCATCGAGGTGCCGAGCGTGCCGGCGTTGAAGTTGCAGAAGCCCTCGTGCATCACGGTGGTGCCGGCGGCCAGGTGCGCGCCGAGCCGGACCCGGTCCGCGTCGGCGATCCGCACGCCCGCGGGGACCACGTAGTCGGTCATCCGGGGGAACTTGTCCACCCCGTAGACGGCGAGGTGGCGGCCGGCGGCCCGCTCGATGACGCGCAGCTCGTCCACCCGCTCGGGTGGGCACGGCCCGGCCGAGGTCCAGGCCACGTTGGCCAGCTTGCCGAAGATGCCGTCGAGGTTGAGCTCGTTGGGCCGCACCAGCCGGTGGGAGAGCAGGTGCAACCGGAGGTACGCGTCGGCGGCGTCCTTGATCGGGTCGTCCAGTGAGCCGATCACGGTGACCACCTCGACCGTACGCAGGCCGGGCAGCGCCCGCTCGCCGACCGCGTCGGGCGGCAGGTCGAGCACGTCGGCCTGGTCCTCCCCGGGGACCAGCGGCAGTTCGCCGAGCCCCAGCTTGCCGGTCGGGTACCAGGTGTCGAGCACCTGGTCGTCAGCGGTGACGGTGGCCAGTCCGATGCCCCAGGCTGGTTCTGAGGACGTCACAGTTGCACCTTTCGTTCGCGGCTGGGGGCTCGCAAGCTCGTCTCCCGTTCCCGCGCGACCGCGTCCCACGCGAGCCGCCCAGGAACGCTCGCTCCTCGTGCTCACCGCACATGACGGTACCGTGCCAACCATGCAGAACCCGCTGACCCCCGAGGTCTTGGCTGATCCGGTGGCGCTGACCCGCGCCCTGGTCGACATAGAGTCCGTCTCCCTCAACGAGAAGGCCATTGCCGACTGCGTCGAGGATGTGCTGCGGGGCGTACCGCACCTGACCACGTTCCGGCACGGCAACACGGTGATGGCGCGCACCGACCTGGGCCGGGCGCAGCGGGTGGTGCTCGCGGGCCACCTGGACACCGTCCCGCTCAACAACAACTTCCCGTCCACCATGCGCGGCGACCTGATGTATGGCTGCGGCACCTCCGACATGAAGTCCGGGGTGGCCTTCGCGCTGCACCTGGCGGTGACCCTGCCGGACCCGCGCTACGACGTCACCTACTTCTTCTACGAGGCCGAGGAGATCGAGTCGAAGTACAACGGCCTCACCCTCGTCTCCCAGGCCCACCCGGAGTGGCTCCAGGCCGACTTCGCGGTGCTGCTGGAACCGACGTACGGGATCGTCGAGGCCGGCTGCCAGGGCACCATGCGGGCGATCGTGTCGACCACCGGCGTACGCGCCCACTCGGCGCGCTCCTGGCACGGGGTGAACGCCATCCATGCGGCCGGTGAGGTGCTGCGGCGCCTGGCGGGGTACGAGGCGCGGCGGGTCACCATCGACGGCTGCGACTACCGGGAGGGCATGAACGCGGTCCGCATCCACGGCGGAGTGGCCGGCAACGTGGTGCCGGACCGGTGCGAGGTCGAGGTCAACTACCGCTTCGCCCCGGACCGGACGCCCGAGCAGGCCGAGGCGCATCTGCGCGAGGTCTTCGCCGGCTTCGAGCTGGCGATCACCGACGCGGCGGCGGGTGCGCCGCCCGGCCTGACGGCCGCCCCCGCGCAGGAGTTCCTCGCCGCGGTGGGTGCCGCCCCGATCGGCAAGCTCGGCTGGACCGACGTGGCCCGGTTCGCGGCCATGGGCATCCCGGCGCTGAACTTCGGTCCCGGTGACCCGAACCTGGCCCACCACCCCGACGAGCACGTCGAGCTGACCAAGATCAGAGACGGCGCGGCCACGCTGCACCGCTGGCTCGCCGCCTGACCCCGGATACGTGATCGGGGGGCCCGCGTCGGTGACGCGGACCCCCCGGGGTCGTTCCGGCGGACGGTCAGCCGGCCGTCGTCAGCGAGGAGTCCGGCTCGGTGGTCTCACCGGTGAGGTCGGTGTGGTGGGCTTCCATCATGCGGGCGCGGCGGCGCTCGGCCACCACGTCGCGGATCCGCCGCTGCATCTGCCGGCGGATCCGGATCATCTCGGTGTTGCTGATCAACGCTGGCTCCCTCCCCCGAAGGTCGCGCCCGGGGCATACCCCGTATGTGAATAGTAAGACGTACGAGCGAGCGATTTAGTTGCCCAAGATCGCCAAGAATTTCTCCGGCTCGCCCGGCTCCGCACCACACTGCGGTGGCTCCACTACGGTGGCTCCATGAGCCAGAGCAACGGGCGGCAACCCGGCCGCGGGCCGAGGGGAGAACGGCACCGGGGTGCCGTCACGCTGCGCAACCGGGCCATCCCGACCAGCACGGCCGACCAGCGGCTGCTGGACTCCCGGGGCCGGGGAGACTGGAAGACCAGGGACGCCTGGCGGGCGCTGCGGATCCTCTCCGAGTTTGTCGAGGGCTTCGACACCCTCGCCGACCTGCCACCCGCGGTCAGTGTCTTCGGCTCGGCCCGCGCCAAGCCGGACAGCCCCGAGTGCCGGCTCGCCGAGGAGCTGGGCGCCGCCCTGGCCCGCGCCGGCTACGCGGTGATCACCGGCGGCGGCCCGGGGGTGATGGAGGCGGCCAACCGGGGGGCCAGCGAGGCGGGCGGGCTCTCCGTCGGGCTCGGCATCGAGCTGCCGTTCGAGCAGGGCATCAACGAGTGGGTCGACCTGGCCATCAACTTCCGCTACTTCTTCGCCCGCAAGACCATGTTCGTCAAGTACGCCCAGGCGTTCGTGGTGCTGCCCGGCGGCTTCGGCACCATGGACGAGCTGTTCGAGGCACTCACCCTGGTGCAGACCGGCAAGGTCACCCGCTTCCCCGTGGTGCTGATGGGCATCGACTACTGGCGGGGCCTGATCGACTGGCTGCGGGACAGCATGGCCGGCGAGGGCAAGATCGGCCCGACTGACCTGGAGCTGATCTGCCTCACCGACGACGTCGAGGAGGCGGTCCGGCACATCGTGGAGGCCGAGGCGGTGCTCTCCGCCGAGCAGGAGGCGATCCGCGAGGAGGCGGTCGCCCGGGGCGCCGCCGACCAGCAGGCCGCCGCCGAGGCCGCGCCCGAGCCTGCGTCTGAGGATCCGGCCGGGGCTGCTGCCGAGCCGTCGGCGGGGCTTTCACCCGAGCCCGCGCCCGAGGGGCCGGCCGGGGGCCAGCCCGGGGAACGCCCGGCGGGGCGGGGCTGACCGTGGCCGCGATCTGCGTGTTCTGCGCCTCCTCCCGTACCCTCGACCAGCGCTGGCTGGACCTGGCGGCCGAGACCGGCGCGGAGCTGGCCCGGCGCGGGCACACCCTGGTCAGCGGCGGCGGCTGCGTCGGGATGATGGGCGCGGTGGCGGACGGCGCGCGGGCCGCCGGCGGCTACACCCTCGGGGTGATCCCGCAGGCCCTGGTCGACCTGGAGGTCGCCGACCTGGCCGCCGACGAGCTGCTGGTGACCGACGGGATGGCCAGCCGAAAGACCCTGATGATCGACAAGTCGGACGCCTTCATCACGCTGCCCGGCGGGCTCGGCACCCTCGACGAGCTGTTCGAGGTGTGGACCACGGCCACCCTCGCCCTGCACGCCAAGCCGATGGTGCTGGTCGACGCGGACGGCTTCTACCGACCGCTGCTCGACTGGCTGCGCACCCTCGCCGACCACCACTTCCTCAAGCCGGCGGGCCTCGACCTCCTCCTGGTCGCCGACACCGTCCCCGCCGCCCTGGACCTCCTAGACACCCACCTCACCTGACCCACCCCACCCCACCCCCACCGGACCGGGCCCACTCCGGGCCAGTTGATCATGAGGTTGACCGTGAAGTTGATCTCTGCGGGTGCCGCCAACCTCATGATCAAGCAGAAGGGGCGGGTGGGGGCGGTGGGGTGTCGTACCGGCGTGGTGGGATGAGGCGGTGCAGGCGTACCGGTTGGTGCGCCGGCCCGGCGGGGCGGCGACGGGGGTCGGCCGTGCCGGCGGGGCGGGGCAGGGGGTCGGTCGGCCCGGTGGTGGGGCGACCTTGGCGGAGCCGCGATCCGGGGGGTCGGCGGACGATGCCGCCTACCCGCCGCCGCGCCGGCCCGACCCGGCACAGGCCGAGGTGGTCGCGCACACCGACGGCCCGATGCTGGTGGTCGGCGGCCCGGGCACCGGCAAGACCGACACGCTCATCGAGGCGGTCGCCGCGCGGGTGGCGGAGGGCGTCGACCCCGAACGCATCCTGGTGCTCACCTTCAGCCGACGGGGCGCCACCGACCTGCGCCACCGGATCGAGGCGCGGATCGCCGGCGCGGGCCAGCCTCACCAGAGCGGGCGAGCGGCCAGCAGTCCGCCCGCGGCGAGCAGCACCGCGACCCGGCCCGCCCGGGTGGTCCGCGAGCCGCTGGTCCGCACCTTCCCGGCGTTCGGGTTCGGCCTGCTCCGCCGGGCCGCCGCCGAGCGGGGCGAGCCGTCGCCCCGGCTGCTCACCGGTCCCGAGCAGGATCTGATCATCCGCGAGCTGCTCGACGTGGTCGGCGAGGAGCCCGCGGACGACCCCGTCGGCTGGCCGGCGGACCTGCGCCCCGCGCTGCGGACCCGGGCGTTCGCGCAGCAGCTCCGCGACCTGCTGATGCGCGCCGCCGAGCGGGGCGTCGGCCCGGTCGAGCTGGCCCGCCTGGGGGAGAAGCTGGGCCGCGCCGACTGGCCGGCCGCCGCCCGCTTCCTCCGGGAGTACGTGGCCGTGCTCGCCCTGCGCGACGTGAGCAACCGGGGTTCGATCGCGTACGACCCGGCGGAGCTGGTCCGGGCCGCCACCGGGATGCTGCGCGACGACCCGGAGCTGCTGGCGGCCGAGCGCCGCCGGTTGGCCCACATCTACGTCGACGAGCTCGCCGACACCGACCCCGCCCAGCTCGAACTGCTCGCCGTCCTCGCCGGCGGGGGCAAGTCCCTGGTCGCCTTCGCCGACCCGGACTCCTCCACGTACGCCTTCCGGGGCGCCGACCCGGCCGGCGTGACCACCTTCCCGCACCGGTTCCGCACCGCCTCCGGGGCGCCGGCCGCGCAGGTCACGCTGACCACGTCCTACCGGGCCGGTCCGGAGCTGCTGGCCGCGACCGCCCGGCTGGCCCGCCGGCTGCGCGGCCCGGCCGGGCACCGGCGGCTGCGTCCGCTGCCCGACGCGCCGCCCGGCACGGTCGAGGTACGCACCTTCCGCTCGGCGACCAGCGAGTCCGCCTGGTTGGCCCACGCCCTGCGCGAGGCGCACCTGCTCGACCGGGTGCCCTGGTCCCGGATGGCGGTGCTGGTCCGCGCCACCGGCCGGCAGTTGCCGTCGCTGCAACGCGCCCTGCACACCGCCGGCGTGCCGACCGTGGTGCACGGCGAGGACCTGCCGCTGCACCTCCAGCCCGGGGTGGCCCCGCTGCTGCTCCTGCTCCGCTGCGCCCTTGAGCCGGACCGGCTGGACGAGGAGGCCGCGGTCGCGCTGTTGCACTCGCCGCTCGGTGGCGCCGACCCGCTCGCCGAGCGGCGGCTGCGCCAGGGGCTGCGCGCGCTCGCGCTGGCCGCCGGCGACCGCCGCCCGTCCGGCGAGCTGATCGTCGAGGCGCTGGGCGACCCGGCCGAGCTGGCCACCATCGAGCGGCGCTGGGCGGCGCCCGCCCAGACGGTGGCGCACCTGCTGGCGACCGCCCGGCAGGCCGCGGCCACGCCCGGGGCCACCGCGGAGGACGTGCTCTGGGCGGTGTGGCGGGAGAGCGGGCTGGCCGAGCGCTGGGCCGGCGCGATCACCCGGGGCCGGGCGGCCACCGGCGAGCACGAGACCGCGCAGCGCTGGCGGGCGGAGGCCGCCGACCGGGATCTCGACGCGGTGCTGGTGCTCTTCGACGCGGCGGCCCGGTTCACCGACCGGCTGCCCGGTGCGCGTACCGAGGTCTTCCTCGACCACGTGCTCGGGCAGGACCTGCCGGCCGACACCCTGGCCGCCAGCGCCGACCGGGGCGAGGCGGTCCGCCTGCTCACCGCGCACGCCGCCAAGGGCCTGGAATGGGACCTGGTCGCGATCGCCGGGGTGCAGGAGGGCGTCTGGCCGGACCTGCGGCTGCGGGGCAGCCTGCTCGGCTCGGAACGGCTGGTCGACGTGCTCGCCGGCCGGGCCGACGACACCGGGGTCCGGGCCAGCCTGGTCGGGCAGACCTCGGCACTGCTCGACGAGGAGCGGCGGCTCTTCCACGTCGCGGTCAGCCGGGCCCGGCGTCGACTGCTGGTCACCGCGGTCGCGTCCGCGGCGGTGGGCGGCGACGACCACGAGGAGCAGCCCAGCCGCTTCCTGCACGAGCTGGGTGCCACCGAGCCGCCGGCGATCGGTGGCGGCACGGCCCCCGACGGCCCCGACCCGGCGCCGAAGCCGGCCGGTCCCGGCACCGCACCACCCGACGACGGGCCGGTGCCGACCGTCGACGAGGACCCGCAGGAGGCGCCGCCGGCCGCCCTGCCGGTCACCCTGCCGCCGCGCGGGCTCACCCTGTCCGCGCTGGTGGCGGAGCTGCGTACCGCGGTCACCGACCCGGCGGCACCGCCCACCCGGCGGCACGCGGCGGCGGCCGAACTGGCCCGGCTGGCCGCCGCCGGGGTGCCCGGCGCCCACCCCGACGACTGGTGGGGGCTGCGCGGCCTCTCCGACGACCGGCCGCTGGTCGACGAGGGCGAGCCGGTCCGGGTCACCCCGTCGGCGATGGAGAGCGCGCTCCGGTGCAGCCTGCGCTGGCTGCTCGAACGGCACGGCGGCAGTGCCCCGGCCAGCGCCGCCCAGGGCGTCGGCAACCTGGTGCACGCCGCCGCGATGCTGGCCGAGGACGCCAGCGTCGACCGGACGACCCTGCTGGAATACGTGGCCGCCCGGTTCGACGCGATCGAGCTGGCCGCCCGCTGGATGGTCGGCCCGGAACGCGCCCGCGCCGAGGCCATGGTGGACAAACTGCTCCGCTGGCTGGCCGGCAACCCGCGCCGGCTGCTCGCCATCGAGCACGAGTTCGCGGTACGCCTCGACGACCCGCACCGGCCCGTCGAGCTGGCCGGCCGGGTGGACCGGCTGGAGGTCGACGCCGAGGGGCGGCTCGTGGTGATCGACCTGAAGACCGGCAAGTCGACCGCGGTCACCGAGCGGGAGGTGGCCGAGCACCCGCAGCTCGGGGCGTACCAGGCAGCGGTCGAGGCGGGGGGCTTCGCCGAGTTCGGCGCCGAGTCCGGGGGCGCCGCACTCGTGCAGCTCGGCACGTCGGCCAAGGACGCCAAGGAGCAGGCCCAGGCCGCGGCCGGGGAGGGACCGGCGGCCGGCTGGGCGACGGCGCTGGTCCGGCGTACCGCGGATACCATGGCCGCGGCCACCTTCGCCGCGGTCGCCAACTCGAAGTGCCGGGTCTGCCCGGTCCGGACGAGCTGCCCGGTGTCCGGTCAGGGGCGCCAGGTAGTGGAACCGCCGACCAACCCAGCGCCCCGGGAAGAGTGAGCGCGAGGACGATGCCGTGACCCAGCCCGCGCTCTTCGGCGCCGCCACCACCCCGGCGCCGCGGACCGCCGACTCCGGCCCGCGCTACACCCCGGTCGAGCTGGCGAAGTTGTTGCGGCTGCCGGCGCCCACCCGGGAGCAGGCGGCGATCATCGCCGCACCGGTCGAGCCGCTGCTCGTGGTCGCCGGTGCCGGCTCGGGCAAGACCGAGACGATGGCCGCCCGGGTGGTCTGGCTGGTCGCCAACCAGTACGTGCGACCGGAGCAGATCCTCGGCCTCACCTTCACCCGCAAGGCCGCCGGCGAGCTGGCGCACCGGGTGCGTACCCGGCTCGACCAGCTCATCCGCCGGCTCGGCCGGCGGGGCCGGGACCCGCACGACGACCCGCTCGCGGGCGAGCCGACCGTCTCCACCTACCACTCGTACGCCGGGCGGATCGTCACCGAGCACGGGCTGCGCGCCGGGTACGAGCCGACCACCCGGCTGCTCACCGAGGCGTCCCGCTGGCAGCTCGTCGACCTGCTGGTGCGCAACTACGACGGGGACATGTCCGAGGTGGACCGGATGCCCAGCACCATCACCGACGCGGTGCTGGCGCTGGCCGGGGAGCTGGACGAGCACCTGGTCGACCCGGACGAGCTGGCCGCCTGGACCGGCCGGTTCTACGCCGAGGTGCAGTCCCGCCCCGGCCGGGTCTACGCCGACGTGCGGAAGGCGTTGCAGTTCCAGCGGACCCGGTTGAAGCTGCTGCCGCTGGTCCGCGCGTACGCCCGGCGCAAGGACGACTTCGAGGCGATGGACTTCGCCGACCAGCTCGCCCGGGCCGCCCGGGTGGCCCGGGACCACCCCGGCGTCGGGGTGATCGAGCGGGACCGGTTCCGGGTGGTGCTGCTCGACGAGTACCAGGACACCAGCCACGCCCAGGTGGTGCTGCTCAACGCGCTCTTCGGCGGCGGCCACCCGGTCACCGCGGTCGGCGACCCCTGCCAGTCCATCTACGGCTGGCGCGGCGCCAGCGCCGGCACGCTGGACCGGTTCCCCACCGAGTTCGCCCGCACCGACGGCACCCCGGCCCAGGTGCTCAGCCTCACCACGAGCTGGCGCAACCGGCCGGAGATCCTCGGCGTGGCCAACGCACTGTCGGTGCCGCTGCGCGCGGCCGGCGCCCGGGTGCCCGAGCTGCACGCCGCGTTCAGCGTCCGCGAACCGATCCCGCACCGCAGCCCCCGCGGGCAGGCGGCCGGCACCGTGCACTGCGCGCTCCTCGAGACGTACGCCGACGAGGCCGAGTGGATCGCCGACAGTGTGCTCGCCGCCTGGTGCGGGGCGGCGGGGATGCCGGACGCGCTGCCCGAGCACATCCCGGTGCCCCGGCGGCCCACCACCGCCGTGCTGGTCCGGCTGCGCAGCCAGATCCCCGCCATCGAGTCGGCGCTGCGCGCCCGGGGCCTGCCGGTCGAGGTGGTCGGGCTCGGTGGCCTGCTGGACACCCCCGAGGTCCGGGACGTGGTCTGCACGCTGCGGGTGCTCGCCGACCCGACCGACGGGGCGGCGCTGCTGCGGCTGCTCACCGGCGCGCGCTGGCGGATCGGGCCGCGTGACCTGGTCGCCCTGCACCGGCGGGCGAAGGCCATCGCGAAGGCGCGCCGGGAGCTGGCCGGCGAGGACGGGCCGGAGATCACCGTGGACGCGCTGGACGAGGCCACGCTGGTCGAGGCGCTCGCCGACCTCGGGCCCGCGCAGGCGTACTCGGCGGAGGGGTACGCCCGGCTGCGGTCGTACGGGATGGAGTTGGCGCTGCTGCGCTACCGGCTGGACCAGTCCCTGCCGGAGCTGATCGCGGACATCGAGCGGACCATCGGCCTGGACGTGGAGGTGGCGGTCCGGGCCGGCCGGGACGGCACCGGCGACGCCGGACTGGCCCGCGGCCACCTGGACGCGCTCGGTGACGTGGCGGCCCGGTTCTCCGGCGAGACGCCCGGCGCCACCCTCGCCGGCTTCCTCGCCTACCTGGCCGCGGCCGAGGACGAGGAGCGCGGCCTCACCCCCGGCGAGGTCGAGGTGGTGGAAGGCGCGGTGCAGATCCTCACCGCGCACGCCGCCAAGGGTCTGGAGTGGGACGTGGTGGCGGTGGCCGGGCTGACCCGGGGGGTCTGGCCGGGGCCGGTCCGCAACTCCGACCACTGGCTGGGCGGGCTGGGCGTGCTGCCGTTCCCGCTGCGCGGCGACGCCGACGGGCTGCCCGAGCTGGGCCTGGCCGGGGCGGAGGACCAGCGCGGGGTGGCCCGGGCGCTGGAGGACTTCACCGACGCCTGGCGGGCGCACGACGAGCGGGAGGAGCGCCGGCTGGCGTACGTGGCGGTGACCCGGCCCCGGCGGCTGCTGCTCTGCTCCGGCTACTGGTGGGGGGAGGGCACGAAGAAGTTCCGCGGTCCGTCGGTGTTCCTGCGCGAGGTGCACGACGCCGGGCTGGCCGGCGCGGACGGGCACCTGGTCGACGAGTGGGCGCCCGAGCCGGCCGGCGACGCGGTGAACCCCACCACCGAGACGGTGCTCCGGGCCGAGTGGCCGGCCGACCCGCTCGGTGCCCGCCGCCCGGCGCTGGCCGAGGCCGCCGTGCTGGTCCGCCGCTACCTCGCCGATCCCGAGGCGGCCCGCCGTGAGGCCGCGCGGTCGCCGGGGCCCGCCCCGACCGCCGGGGTCGCCCCGGCCCGCCGCGAGGCCGCGGTGTCGCCGGGGCACGCCTCGGCTGCCGACGTGGCCGAGGAGCCGGCCCGGGGAGCCGGCGAGCCGTCCGCCGGGGACCCCGAGGTGGTCCGCTGGCGGCGGGAGGCCGACCTGCTCCTCGCCGAGCGGGCCGAGCTGGCCCGCCGCGCCGAGGCGGTCGAGGTGGAACTGCCCGGCCATCTGTCGGTGACCCAGCTGGTGGCGCTGCGGCGCGACCCGGAGGCCCTGGCCCGGGCGCTGCGCCGACCGATGCCCACCGAGCCGAACCCGTACGCCCGGCGCGGCACCGCGTTCCACGCCTGGCTGGAACAGCGCTTCGGCGCCGACCGGCTGCTCGACGTGGACGAGTTGCCCGGCGCGGCGGACGACGACGCCGCCCCCGACGAGGCGCTCACCGAGCTCCAGGAGCGTTTCCTGGCCAGCGAGTGGGCCGACCGGATGCCGGTGGAGGTGGAGGTGCCGTTCGCCACGGTGATCGCGGGGGTGGTGGTCCGGGGGCGGATGGACGCCGTCTTCGCCCGCCCCGGCGGCCGGTACGACGTGGTCGACTGGAAGACCGGCCGGCAGCCCGGCGGGCGGGAGGCCGACGCGGCCGCGGTGCAGCTGGCCGTCTACCGGCTGGCCTGGGCCGAGCTGGCCGGCGTACCGGTCGAGCGGGTGGGTGCCGCCTTCCACTACGTCCGGGACGGGGTCACCGTCCGCCCCGCCGACCTGCTCGACGCCGCCGGGCTGACCGCGCTGGTCGCCGGGGTGCCGGAAATTTCTCCGGACGTCCCGGCGTTGCCCAATCCGTGATAGGTTAGGCGCGTTGCAGTTTTGGTTTCCAGAGACTCTGTGTGCGCCTGGCGGATTGTGGCCCCAGGCGCTCTTTGTTGTGTCCGGAGTTCTCCGGGCGGGGCGACCAGAAGCGACAGGCGGTCCACGCATCAGACGCGTGGGGCGCTCCTTTTCGGCCCGCAACAGGTGCGGGTTCGAACGTTCCGTCAAGGAGACGAAACAAATGGCTATTGGCACCGTCAAGTGGTTCAACGCTGACAAGGGCTTCGGCTTCATCACCCCGGACGGCGGCGGCGCCGACGTCTTCGCCCACTTCTCGGCGATCCAGTCCTCCGGCTACCGGAGCCTGGACGAGAACCAGCGGGTCGAGTTCGAGGTGACCCAGGGCCAGAAGGGCCCGCAGGCGGAGAACATCCGCCCGCTCTGATCTTCGGATCGACCAGTAACACCCACCACGCCCTCCGGGTGTGGTGACCGACCGGTCCGCCGCGCCGCCCACCCGTATCGCGGGTGCGGCGCGCTGCGGCGGACCGGTCCGCACCCCTTCGGTTCGTGCTTGTGAGTCCCGGCGGACGAGTCCGCCCGGACAGCGCCGTTTCCCGGCGCCCTCCCTCGACACGTGCCGCGTCGAGGAAGGTCCTTCGCATGACCACCGTCATTCCGTCGTTCGCCCATACCGGGCTGGCTCCGGCGCTGCTCGCCGAGCTCTCCGCCCAGGGCATCACCGAGCCGTTCCCGATCCAGTCGGCGACCCTGCCGGACTCGCTCGCCGGCCGGGACGTGCTCGGCCGGGGCCGTACCGGCTCCGGCAAGACGCTCGCCTTCGGGCTTGCGCTGCTCTCCCGCACCGCCGGTCGCCGGGCCCGCCCGGGCCGTCCACTCGCCCTGGTGCTGGTGCCGACCCGTGAGCTCGCCCAGCAGGTCAACACGGCACTCGCCCCGTACGCCCGCGCCGTCGGGCTGCGCTGCGCCACCGTGGTCGGTGGCCTCTCCATGCAGCGTCAGGCGGACGCGCTGCGCGCCGGTGCCGAGGTGGTCGTGGCCACCCCGGGCCGGCTGCACGACCTGATCAACCGGGGTGACGCCCGGCTCGACCAGGTCGCCATCACCGTGCTCGACGAGGCCGACCAGATGGCCGACATGGGCTTCCTGCCGCAGGTCGTCAAGCTGCTGGAGCAGGTCGCACCGGACGGCCAGCGGATGCTCTTCTCCGCCACCCTGGACGGCGGTGTCGACAAGCTGGTCCGCCGCTTCCTGACCAACCCGGTGTCGCATTCGGTCGACCCTGGCACCGCCACGGTGACCGGGATGACGCACCACGTGCTGCACGTCGACGCCGTCGACAAGCCGGCCGCGCTGGCCCAGATCGCCGCCCGCGAGGGCCGCACCATCCTGTTCATGGGAACCAAGCACCGCGCCGACCGGCTCGCCCGCCAGTTGCTGGCCAAGGGGGTACGCGCCGCCGCGCTGCACGGCGGCAAGTCGCAGCCGCAGCGCACCCGGATCCTCGAGCAGTTCCGTACCGGTCAGGTGACCGCGCTGGTGGCGACCGATGTGGCGGCGCGCGGCATCCACGTCGACGGGCTCGACATGGTCGTCAACGTGGATCCCCCGACGGAGGCGAAGGACTACCTGCACCGGGGTGGGCGTACCGCTCGAGCGGGGGAGTCCGGCACGGTGGTCACCCTGGTCCTACCCGAGCAACGCCGGGACGTGGCCCGCTTGATGAGCGCGGCCGGCATCAGGCCGCAGTCGAGGCAGGTGCACCCCGGCGACGAGGCCCTCGCCCAGGTGACCGGTGCCCGCGAGCCGTCCGGCGTGCCGGTGACGATCACCGCTCCGCAGCCGGCTCCCACCTCGCGGCCCCATCGGGCGGGCGGGGCTGACGGCACCCGCTCCCCGCACCGCACCTCCAGCCGCTCGCGCCGCCCGCGTCGCCCCCGATCCGCCTGATCACTCAGCAGGGCACGGCGGAAAGTGGCCCCCGGGGCGGCCACGGTCCGGTCGAGATACCGGGGTGAGGGCCCGCCCCTGGGTCGGGGATCAGCGGTGGTTGCGTCCGATGGGCGACTGCGTGCAGCCGTCGTTCTCGCGATACTCGCCTCTCGGGGAATGAGGCTGGGCGAACCGGCCGAGCGCGGAGGGGGGACCATGGCGAGCGACGCCGGCTCGGCGGAGGTGCGCGAGCTGCTGCTGGTCCTCGCGGTCGCGGGGGCGGGGCTGCTGCTCGCCATGGCGGTGGCGTTCGGTCCCTGGCACCCGACGTCGGACGGATCCGCCCGGGCCGGGCTGGTCGAGTTGCACAGCCCGACCGGGTGGGACACCGATCCCGTCGCGAGCTGACCCCCGGAAGGGTCGACAGTCGAGGTCAGCGCGCGGCGGAGCGGTCGGCCAGCAGGTCGGCCAGGGTGGTGCGGTCCACCACCAGCGCGATCGCGCCGTCGACCGCCAGCCAGACGTCCCGCAGCCCGCTGGCCACCCCGTGGTAGCCGGTCCGGTCGGCGGGCATGCCCCGGACGCTGGTCAGCGCGCCGCCGACCGCGCGCAGGACGTCGCCCACGCTGATCTCGCCCGCGGCCCGGGTGAGGGCGTACCCGCCCTCGGTGCCGCGATGGCTGTGCAGCAGCCCGGCCCGACGCAGGTCGAGCAGGATGCCCTGGAGGAAGCTGAGTGGGATGTCCTGGCGCTCGGCCAGGCTCGCCGCCTTCACCAGTTCGCCGCCGCTGAGCCCGCCGTCGCCGGTGGACCCGGCGGCGTCGGCGACGGCGAGCATGGCCCGGAGCGCGTAGTCGGCGCGCGCGGAGACGTACACGGCGTCAGTTGCCGGCCTGGTCCAGCACGCCCCACCGGCGGCGGATCGCCTTGTCCGCCGCGCCGAAGGCGGCGTCCACCATCAGCCCCACCACCAGGATGACGATCATGATCGCCATCAGCCGGGGCGCCTCGTTGAGCTCCCGGGCGTAGGTGAGCTGCGCGCCGATCGACGTCCGGGTGGCGATGACCACCAGCAGTTCGCCGGCCATCAGGCTGCGCCAGGCGAACGCCCACCCCTGCTTGAGCCCGGCCACGATGGCGGGCAGCGCGGCCGGCGCGATCACGTACCGGTAGAGGTTGAGGCCGCGGGCGCCGAGGTTGCGGCCCGCCCGCACCAGCAGCGGCGGTACGTAGTCGACGCCGTGGATGACGCCGTTGGCGACCGACGGCGCCGCGCCGAGCACCACCACGAAGAAGATCGCCTGCTCGCTGAGCTGGAAGAGCAGGATGGCCAGCGGGAACCAGGCGATCGACGGCATGGTCTGCAGCGCCGTGATCATCGAGCCGAGCGCGGCCCGCAGCACCGCCACCCGGGCCACGGCCAGGCCGAGCACCAGCCCGACGGCGACCGCGGCGGCGAAGCCCACGGCGGCCCGGCGGCCGGTGGTGGCCAGGCCGTCCCAGAGCGCCGGGCTGACCAGGTAGTGGCCGAGGTCCTCGAACACCGTCGCCGGCCCGGGCAGCGCCCACGGGTCCTTCCACCCGGTCCAGACCACGACCTGCCAGACGGCGACGGCCAGGGCCAGGGCGGCCAGCTTCGGCCACAGCCCCGACCAGGCGCGGCGTACCCGGGACGGCCCGCGCTGGCGGCCGGCGGTCTCCAGGGCGTCCAGGCCGGAGATCTCCGCGTCGGTACGCGCGGATCCGGCGAGCGTGTCACTGGCCATGGCGGCCCACCTCCGTACGCAGCCGGTCGGTGACCTCGGCGGCGATGGTCGCGATCTCCGGAGAGTCGATCCGCCGGGGCCGGGGCACGTCGACCCGGGTGGACCAGATGATCCGGCCGGGCCGGCTGGAGAGCAGGATGATCCGGTCGGCGAGCCGGGCCGCCTCCCGGACGTTGTGCGTCACGAAGAGCACGCTCAGCCGGCGCTCGGACCAGATGCGTTCCAGCTCGTCGTGCAGGATGTCCCGGGTCATCGCGTCGAGCGCGCCGAACGGTTCGTCCATCAGCAGCACCGGGGTGTCCAGGGCGAGGGTGCGGGCCAGCGCGACGCGCTGCCGCATGCCGCCGGAGAGCTCGTGCGGGCGCTTGCGGCCGAACTCGGCCAGGTGGACCGTACGCAGCAGGTCGGCCACCTTCGCCCGGCGTTCGTCCCGGGGCAGCCCGCGCAGCTTGAGCGGCACCTCGACGTTGGCCTCGACGGTGAGCCACGGGAACAGGGCCGGCTCCTGGAACATCAGGCCCGGGTTGACCGCCTCGCCCAGCTCGATCTGGCCGCCGCTGGCCCGGTCCAGCCCGGCGACCAGGTTGAGCAGCGTGCTCTTGCCGCATCCGGACGCACCGACCAGGCAGACGAACTCGCCGGGTGCGACGTCCAGCGACACCCCGTCCAGCGCCAGGACGGCCTGCTCGCCCTGGCCGTACACCTTGGTCACCCCGCGCAGCGCGACCGCGCCGGTCGCGCTGCGCGGGGTCGTCGTGGTCGACGTCACGGCTGGGTGACCTCGGGCTTGCCCTGCGCCTTGAGCACCTCGTTGAGGAAGGACAGGTCGTAGAGGCCGTTGAGGTCCACCGGCTGGGTCAGCTCGACGGCGACCGCGTGGTCCAGGCCGGTCTTCAGCGAGGCGGCGATCGGGTCGTTGGTGAACTCCAGGGTGGGCCAGGCCTGCTTGATCAGCTTGACGTCCAGCGGCTTGCCGGTGATCTTGCCGATGTGGTCGGAGATGGCCTGCTGCGCCTCGTCCGGCTTGCCGTTGACGAACTCGTTCGCCGCGACCTGCCCCTCCACCAGCTTCTTCACCACGTCGGGGTGGGCCTTGAGGAACTTGGTGCTGACGATCAGGTTGGTGATGACGAACTTCCGGTCCGGCCAGAGGTCGCGCTCGTCCACCAGCACCTTGCCGCCGGCGTTGACCAGCCGGGAGACGTACGGCTCCGGCACCCAGGCACCGTCGATCGCGCCGCTGGCGAAGGTGTCCACCGTCTGCGCGTTCTCCTGGGGGACCACCTTGACGTCGCCGCCGCCCTCCTTGGTGGTCTTGAGGCCCTTCTCCCGCAGCAAGTAGCGCAACGCCACGTCCTGGGTGTTGCCGAGCTGCGGCGTGGCGATCTTCTTGCCGCGCAGCTGCTCGACCGAGGTGATGTCCGGCTTGACCACCAGCGCGACGCCGCCGGAGGCGGCGCCGGAGACGACCCGGACCGCCTCACCCTTGGACTTCGAGAAGGCGTTCACGGTCGGGTTCGGGCCGATGTACGTGGCGTCGAGCGCGCCGGAGAAGACCGCCTCGATGGCCGCCGGGCCGGCGTTGAAGGTCTTGGTCTCCAGCGTGACGTCGCCGCCGAGCTTCTCCTTGAAGATCCCCTTCTCCACCCCGACCACGGCGGGCGCGTGGGTGATGTTGGGGAAGTAGCCGAGGCGCAGGGTCACCGGACCGGACGTGCCGGCCGCGTCGTCGGTGCCGCCGCCGCAGGCCGCCGTGGTGCCCAGGGTGGCCGCGCCGACCACGGCGAGGGTGGCCAGGGAGACCAGCCGACGGAAGGGGAGCCGTCTCATCGTGTGTCCAATCCACAGTATTCCTACTTAGTTGGTAGGAAGAGTGGGGCAGGCTGGAGTCGACGTCAAGACCCATCCACGATCCGGGACGGGCGACCTGGGTATTCCCGGTAATTCCCACCTGTTCGGTGGAGTAAGCGGTGCCGGTCGGCCCACCACCGGAACGACCGTCCAGGGCGCCGGGCCACACCGGCGGTGCGGCCGGTGCCGACGCGTTAGGGTCGATCTCGTGCCGACGCGGAGAACGAAAATTCCAGCGACGAAGTACCCGGTCGAGCGGTTCAGCCTCGACAACAGCCTGCGGGTGGTGCTCACCCCCGACCGCAGCGCCCCGGTGATCGGGGTGGCGGTGGTCTACGACGTCGGCATCCGGTCCGAGCCGGAGGGCCGCACCGGCTTCGCCCACCTCTTCGAGCACCTGATGTTCCAGGGCTCGGAGAACCTGGAGAAGCTGGCCCACTTCCGGCACGTCCAGGGCGCCGGCGGCACCTTCAACGGCTCCACCCACCTGGACTACACCGACTACTTCGAGACGCTGCCCAGCAACGCCCTGGAACGGGCGCTCTTCCTGGAGGCCGACCGGATGCGCGGCCCACGGCTGACCGAGGAGAACCTGCGCAACCAGGTCGACGTGGTCAAGGAGGAGATCCGGGTCAACGTGCTCAACCGGCCGTACGGCGGGTTTCCCTGGCTGACCCTGCCGCCGGTGATGTTCGACACCTTCCCCAACGCGCACGACGGCTACGGCTCCTTCGACGACCTGGAGTCGGCCACCGTGGCGGACGCCGCCGACTTCTTCCGGCGCTACTACGCCAGCGGCAACGCGGTACTGGCGGTCAGCGGGGACATCGACGTGGCCGAGGCGACGGAGCTGATCGAGCGGCACTTCGGGGACGTGCCCGCCCGCCCCGCCCCGGCGCGGCCCGACTTCGCCGAGCCCGACCTGACCGCCGAACGGCGCCGGTCCTACACCGACAAGCTGGCCCCGCTGCCGGCGGTGGCCGGGGCCTGGCGGGTGCCCGACCCGGTGACCGACTTCGCGGGCTACCTGCCGTACGTGGTGCTGGCCGAGGTACTCACCGACGGCGACGCGTCCCGGCTGGTCGAACGGCTGGTCCAGCGAGACCGCACGGTCACCAGCCTCGGCGGCTACCTCGGTTTCATGGGCGACCCGTTCGACGTGCGCGACCCCACGGCGCTGCTGCTCCAGGCACACCTGCCGCCCGGGGGCGACGTGGACAAGGTGCTGCGCACCATCGACGAGGAATTGGACCGGCTCGCCACCGACGGGCTGACCGAGGGAGAGCTGGCGCGTACCCAGGCCCGGATGGCCACCCACCTGCTGCGGGACACCGACGCGGTGCTCGGCCGGGCGCTGCGGATGGCCGTCCTCGAACAGCAACGCGGCGAGCCGGGCCTGCTCAACGAGCTGCCCCGGCTGGTCGGCGAGGTGACCGAGGAACAGGTCCTCGCCGCCGCCGCCACCCTGCGGCCGCAGCGCCGCGCGTCCATCGAGGTCATCGCCGGAGGTGCCCGATGACGGCAATCGTGGAGACCGGGACCCGGCCGCTGCCGCCGCTCGGCCCGAACCGCCGGCTCAAGCTGCCGAAGCAGGCCGAGCGCACGCTCGCCAACGGGCTCACCGTGATCGCCGTACGCCGGCCCGCGGTCCCGCTGGTCGAGCTGCGGCTCTGGATGCCGGCCGGGCGTACCCACCTGGCCCGGGGCGCGATGCTGGCCCAGACCATCCTCGCCGGCACGGCGACCCTCACCGCGACGCAGATCGCCGCCGAGCTGCAGAAGGTCGGCGGCGGGCTGTCCGCCGGGATCGACCCGGACCGGCTGATGCTCTCCGGGGCGAGCCTGGTCACCGGTTTGGACCGGATGCTGGAGATCCTCGCCGACGTGCTGACCGGGGCCACCTACCCGGGTGACTGGGTGGAGACCGAGCGGGACCGGCTGGTCGACCGGATCCAGGTCGCCCAGAGCCAACCCGCCCACCTGGCCCGGACCGCGCTGCTCAAGCGGGTCTACGGCAAGCACCCGTATGCGGTCCAGACCCCGGAGCCCGACCAGGTGCGCGCGGTCCGCCCGCCCGCCCTGCGGCGGTTGCACGCCGACCGGGTGCACCCGGCCGGTGCGGTGCTGGTGCTGGTCGGCGACGTGCAGCCGGAGCGGGCCGTGGACGTCGCCGAGCAGGCGCTGTCCGGGTGGAACGGCGCCGGGGGTGCCGAGGACTTGCCGCCGGCCCCGCCGCTGGAGCCCGGCCCGCTGCTGCTGGTCGACCGCCCCGGCTCGGTCCAGTCGTCGCTCCGGATCGCCCTGCCGGCGGTGCCCCGCACCCACCCGGACCACGCCGCGCTGCAGCTGGCCAACCTGGTCTTCGGCGGCTACTTCTCCTCCCGTTGGGTGGAGAACATCCGGGAGGACAAGGGCTACACGTACGGGCCGCACTCGCTGGTCGAGCACTCGGTGGCCGGGTCGGTGCTGATCGCCGCCGCCGAGGTGGCCACCGAGGTGACGGCCCCCGCCCTGCTGGAGACCGGGTACGAGCTGGGCCGGCTGGCATCGCTGCCGCCGAAGCCCGAGGAGCTGGAGCAGGCCCGCCAGTACGCGCTCGGCACGCTTCAGCTCGGCATGTCCACCCAGGCCGGGCTGGCGTCGCTGACCAGCGCGTACGCCGGCAACGGGCTGCGCCTGGACTTCCTCGCCGAGCATGCCGCCCGGCTCGCCAAGGCGACCGTGGACGACGTGGCGGAGGTGGCGGCGCGCTACCTCGCCCCGGCGAAGGCGGTCACCGTGGTGCTCGGTGACGCGGAGCGGATCGCGGATTCGCTGGCCACGCTCGGGCCGGTGCGGACGGAGTCGGCGTGAGGGAGCGAACCAGTTGGCTCAGCACCGGGGCGTGTCGCGCGTGACCGGCGAGGCCGGCCCGCCGCTGGCCCGGTCCACGCTGGACCGGGCCGCGCACCGGCGTACCGACCCGGACTGGCTCGCCGAGGCGTGGGAGCAGGCCCGGGTGCTGGTGCTGGACTCGGCCGACGACGGGCGGGCCCTGGTCCGCGACGCGTCGGCCGCGCCGGAGTTGGTGCTGGTCGGTCCCGCCGAGCTGCCCGACGTGCCCCGGTCGGTGCCGATGTTCCTCGGCGTCGAGCCCGACGGCGTACCGGTCTTCGCGGTGGACGCGCCGCTGCCGGAGCTGCCGGGCACCCGGCGGGCCAACCTGCGCGAGGTGGGGCACCTCCTGGCCGACCGGGACGCGGGCCTCTTCACCACCGCCCTCGCCCTGCTGAACTGGCACGTCCGGCACGGCTACTCGTCGGTCACCGGGCAGCCGACGCAGGTCGACGAGGCCGGCTGGTCCCGGGTGGACCCGGGTGGCGACCGGGTCTGGCCGCGTACCGACCCGGCCATGATCGTGCTGGTCCACGACGGGGTGGCCGGCCCGGAGGGGCGATGCCTGCTCGGTAACAACGCCGCCTGGGCACGCACCCCCGGCGAGCGCCGCTTCTCCTGCCTGGCCGGCTACGTCGAGCCCGGGGAGTCGGCCGAGGCCGCCGTGCTCCGCGAGGTCCGCGAGGAGGTCGGCGTCGGGGTCGACGAGATCGCGTACGCGGGCAGCCAGTCCTGGCCGTTCCCGGGCTCGCTGATGCTCGGTTTCCTGGCCCGGGCCGATGCCGACGAGCCGGTCCGGGTGGACCCGGCCGAGATCGCCTACGCCCGCTGGTTCACCCGGCGGGAGATCGGCGCCGCGCTGGCCGGGGAGGCGGTCGACGTCGACGGTCACCGGCTGGCCCTCCCGCCACCCTCCTCCATCGCCCTGTTCCTGATCCACCGCTGGCTCGACGGCCCCTGCTGAGTGCTGGGGCCGCCGCGACCTGACCGACGCGGCGGATGGGCCATCGCCACCTCGCCACCTCGCCGACACGGCGGATGGGTCATCGGCACCTCGCCGACGTGGCGGGGTTGCGGCCAGCGGGATACCGCCACTTCGCCGACGTGGCGTTGATCAGCGGCAGACGCGGTCCCGGCCCGTGACCGTCGTTGCCGCGGCGGTCACGGGCCGGGAACACGGGCCGTCGTGGCCGGGTGAGGCAGGGAACGCGGCGGGGGAGCCGGTCCGACCACGACGGACGTCAGGTCAGGTGCTCGTGGTGTCCCATCGGTACGGGTGTGCCGGGGCCGGGTCCTCGATCGGGAGCACCTTCACCCGGTGCCGGCCGGCGCGTACCGCTCCGACGGACGCCAGCGCCCGGGCCAGCAGCAGGGCGGCGTCCCGGTCCTCGGCGTGGACGACCTGGCGGCGCGGCTCCGGCGCGGTGGTCTCGTCCCGCAGCCGGCCACCGCCGGCCCAGGCGGCCGCGATGTCGATGTCGGCGGCGGCTCGGATCTCGGTGCGGACGATCAGAAACCGCATGGGTGTCCCCCGGATACGGATGGACGGATACGCAATGGAACTTCCACGTCACTCATTCGACATGTTACGCCTGGCGGTCGTCCCAGCAAGTGAAACCCGACTGTCGTTCGCGCACGCCGACCGATCGGCTGACCCCAGGTCAGCACGGTTGTCGGGAGGACGGTGACGTCGGCCCGGGGTGACGTGGCCGGGTGGACAGGCGGCGGGGCCGCCGGCGCGACGCCGGCGGCCCCTGGTGTTCGGTGGATCAGTTCAACGAGAACTGCCCGTTCTTCGCGCCGGCGATGAAGCCCAGCCAGCCGGCCCGGTTGAACAGCAGCACGGGCCCGCTCCGGTCCTTGCTGTCCCGCAGCGCCACCGCCGCCGGCCCGGTACGCAGCGGCGCGACCTCCACGCAGTTCGAGGTCTGGCTCCGGGTGCTCTTGCGCCAGGCGGCGCCGACGAGATTCGGCGCGAGGTCGGACGAGTTGTTGCGGATCTCGTTCATGGTTCTGCTCCTGGTCTGGAGTGCTCCGATGGGGACGAGTGGCGCCGCAGGTCGGACGGCGAGGTCCCCGTGGATCACCGGTCCGTCGCCAGGCGCCCCGGGTCGCGGCGGCGCTGGGCCGGCGCCGTTGCCGGCCCGAACGCCACTGTGGACTCGGCCGCCGTATCGGTCAGCCGTCCCGTCGCCTCGATGAGCCAGGAGAGGGTGTCCGATGCGGAGAGCGCCGCCGAGCATAGCCACTCGAACACCACTTTATAGCGATTTAGGGTGTTTACCTCGGTCGACATGACGTCGGTGAACCCACCTTCGATGGCCAGCGTCTCCGGATCGAGCGGATCGGCGAACCGGTAGACCGAGAAGGCGGTCGGTGGGAGGTACCAGTCGCCGACCCGGGTGTCGCGCAGCAGCAGACGCAGCGTCACGTTCGGCAGCATGGCCAGCTCGCAGAGGTGGACGATCTGCTCGTGCAGCACCTCGGGTGGGCCGGCCCGGCGACCGAGGGCGGCCTCCTCCAGCACGGCGGTGTAGCGGGGCGCGTCGGGGGAGCGGGTCAGCAGCGACTGGCGGGCCTGCCGGGCGCGTACCTCGGTGTCCGGGTCCTCGGTGTCCGGGTCGCCGGCCTCCGCCGCCACCTGGGTCGCCGAGAGGATCCGGTGCCGGGCGTACCCGGGGGTCTGCAGCAGCCCGGGCACCAGCACCGGGTTGTACTCGGAGATCTCCGCGCAGCCCGCCTCCAGCTCGGCGAAGCCGCGCTGCTGCTGGGTCATCACCGGGAAGTTCCGCAGCCAGCCGCGCATGTCGCCGGCCTCGTGGGTGATCCCCAGCAGTTCCTCGCGCAGCTCGTTGTCGGCGCCGTAGAGGGCCAGCAGGATGTCGACGTCGTCCGGGTCGGGGCGGCTGCGCCCGTTCTCCAGGCGGGACAGCTTGGACGCGGAGGCCCAGCCGATCCGCTCGATGACCTGGTCGCCGGTGAGGCCGGCCTGCTCACGCAGCCGGCGCAATTCGGTGCCGAGCCTGCGACGGCGCAGGATCGGGCCTGGTGCGGCAGGAGGCACGGTGCCCTCTTTCCGTCGACCGTCGCGAGGCGCGACGGTAACTGTATGGAATTCGCCCCCCACGGTCAGTATGGACGCCGCGGCCGGTGCCGGAGGTTCCGGCGAGGGCGTGTCTCGAGACAAAAAGAGGACCGTGGAGGTGGTCCGACCGGCCCGGACGAGGACGTCCAAGGCCCGGCACCCGCCCCCGTCGCGCCTTCGGGCGCACCCCCGCCGGAGGAACCTGATGCGCACCGTCCTGGGCCGCCCCGACTTCCGCCTGCTCTTCGTCGCCGTGCTGGCCAGCATGGCGGCCGAGTCGATCCTGCTGCTGGCCCTCGCCGTCTGGGTGAAGGACCTGACCGGCTCGGACGGCATGGCCGGCGCGACCATCTTCGCGATCATCGCCCCGATGACGCTGGCGCCACTGGTCGGCTGGTTCGTCGACCGGTACCGTCGCCGGCCCTTCTTCGTGGCCGCCAACCTGGGCGCGGCGGTGCTGCTCACCCCGCTCTTCGCGGTCCGGGGCCGGGCCGACGTGTGGGTCATCTACGTGGTGGCGGCGCTCTACGGCCTGTCGTACATCACGTTGACCGCGGTGCTGAGCGGGCTGATCCGGCACCTCGTGCCGAGCGAACTGCTGGCCGACGCGAACGCGGTGCTGCAGACCGTCCGGCAGGGCCTCCGGCTGGTCGGCCCGCTGGCCGGGGCCGGGCTGTACGCCGCGGTCGGCGGCTGGCTGCTGGCCGCGCTCGCCATGGCCGGCTTCCTGACCGCCGCGGCCGTCGTCGGCCTGCTCCGGGTCACCGAGCCCCCGCCCTCCGGGGCCGACCTGCGTTGGCCGGCCGAACTGGGCGCCGGGCTGCGACACCTGGCCGGCGAGCCGGCGCTGCGCCGGGCCCTGCTCGGCTACGGGCTGGGTTCGCTGGTGATGGGCTTCACCGAGTCACTGATCTTCGCGTACGTGGACCAGGGGCTGCGCCGGGAGGTCGCCTTCGTCGGCGTGCTGGTCACCGTGCAGGGGGTCGGCGGGCTGGTCGGCGCGCTCCTCTCGGCGGCCGTGGTACGCCGGACCGGCGAGGTGGGGGCGCTCGCCGCCGGGGTGACCCTCTTCGGGCCGGCCGCGCTGGCGCTGGCGTACCCCCGGCTCTGGCTGGGCGTGGTGGCGCTGCTGCTGGCCGGGTTGTCGTTGCCGCTGACCATGGTCGGGCTCAACACGCTGGTCCAGCGGCGGACCCCGCCGGCCCTGCTCGGCCGGGTCGCCGCCGCCTCGGAGGCACTGGTCAGCGGCCCGCAGGCGGTCTCCATCGGGGCCGGTGCGCTGCTCGTCGGCGTCCTCGACTACCGCCTGCTCTTCGCCCTGGTCGGGATGATCACCATGGCCGCCGGCGCCTACCTCTGGCACGCCCGCCACCTCAGCCCACCCCCGCCGTCAGCGCCCGCCCGCATCCCTGCCCCGCGCCGCCCGCCGCCGTCCGTCGATCATGAGGTTGCCGTGGCGACACGCCGATCCCGAGGCCGCTAATCTCATGATCATCGACCGCCGGCGCGAACGCGGAAGAGCGGCCGGCCCGGGTGGGGCGGCCGCTGTTTCCGGGGCGGGTGGGTCAGGCGGAGATGGTGGCGAGGTGCTGCTTGACCTGGGTGATGGAGGGGTTGGTGAGCGCGCTGCCGTCGGCGAAGCGCAGGGTCGGGACGGTCTGGTTGCCGCCGTTGACGCCCATCACGAACTCGGCGGCCTTCGCGTCCTGCTCGATGTCGACCACCTCGTACGCGATGCCCTCCCGGTCGAGCTGCGACTTCAGCCGGTGGCAGTAGCCGCACCACGGGGTGGAATACATCGTCAACATGGTCAACTCCTCCAAGGGGTGGCGCGCCCGGCCCAGTCAGGCCAGGCTAATCGCTGCAACATCGCCGGGGGCTGAGATGATTCCTGGCTGTGGCGGTTCACTCAACGGCGGAACGGGTGCTGGCCGGGCTGGATCCGGAGCAGCGGGCCGCGGTGACCGCCCCGGCCGGCCCGGTCTGCATCCTGGCCGGCGCCGGCACCGGCAAGACCCGCGCGGTGACCTCCCGGATCGCGCACCGCGCGCTCACCGGTGACATCGCCGCCCGGCACGTGCTGGCGGTCACCTTCACCGCCCGCGCCGCCGCCGAGCTGCGCAGCCGTCTCGCCGTCCTCGGGGTGCCGGGCGTCCAGGCACGCACCTTCCACGCGGCGGCCCTGCGCCAGGTCCGCTACTTCGCCCCCCGGCTGCTCGAGGGGCGCGCCATGCCGGAGTTGATGGAGAGCAAGGTCCGGGTGGTCACCCTGGCCGCCGCCAAGGTCGGCCTGCGCGCCGACCGGACCGCCGCCCGTGACCTCGCCGGCGAGATCGAGTGGGCCAAGTCGTCCCTGGTCGAGCCGGGCGAGTACGTGGTGGCCGCGGCCAAGGCGCTGCGCGAGACCCCGTACGAGCCGGCGAAGGTGGCCGAGGTCTTCGCCGCGTACGAGCGGCTCAAGCGCGGCAACGGGGTGATCGACTTCGAGGATCTGCTGCGCGCCGCCGTCTGGGGGATCGAGGAGCACGCCGACGTCGCCGAGCAGGTCCGCGGCCAGTACCGGCACTTCGTCGTCGACGAGTACCAGGACGTGAACCCGCTCCAGCAGCGGCTGCTGCAGGCGTGGCTCGGCGGCCGGGACGACCTCACCGTGGTCGGCGACGCCAGCCAGACCATCTACTCGTTCACCGGGGCGACCTCGTCGTACCTGGTCGACTTCCCGCGCCTGCACCGGACCGCCACGGTGGTCCGGCTGGTCCGCGACTACCGCTCCACCCCGCAGGTGGTCGGGCTGGCCAACGCGGTGATCTCGCAGGCCCGGGGTACCGAGGCCCGGCTGCGGCTGGAACTGCACGGCCAGCGCCCGCCGGGCCCCGAACCCGACTTGCGGATCTTCACCGACGAGCCGGCCGAGGCCAACGCGGTCGCCGCCCGCTGCCGGGCGCTGATCGCCGGCGGCACCCCGGCCCGGGAGATCGCGGTGCTGTTCCGCACCAACGCGCAGTCCGAGGCGTACGAGAAGGCACTCACCGAGGCGCAGGTGCCGTACGTGGTGCAGGGGGCCGAGCGGTTCTTCGAGCGGCCCGAGGTCCGGCAGGCGATGGTGGCGCTGCGCGCCGCCACCCGGTCGATCCCTGGGGAGACCCCGCTGCCGGCCGCCGTGGTGGAAGGGCTCGCCGCGGTGGGCTGGGCGCCCGACGCGCCCCCGGCCGGCGGTGCCGCGCGTGAGCGGTGGGAGGCGCTCGCCGCCCTGGTCCAGCTCGCCGAGGAGTACGCGGCGACCCCCGAGGTGGTGCCGATCGGCGAGGCCGCCGCCGTCGAGCGCCCGGTGACCTTGGCCGACTTCACCGAGGAACTGGCCCGACGGGCGGCCCAGCAGCACGTACCCACCGTGGAGGGGGTGACGCTCGCCTCCCTGCACTCCGCCAAGGGGCTGGAGTGGGACGCCGTCTTCCTGGTCGGCCTCGCCGAGGGCACCCTCCCCATCACGTACGCGAAGACCCCGGAGCAGGTCGAGGAGGAGCGGCGGCTGCTCTACGTCGGGATCACCCGGGCCCGGGAGTGGCTCTGGTTGTCGTACGCCGCGGCCCGCTCGCCGGGCGGTCGGGCCCGGCGGCCCTGCCGGTTCCTGCCGCAGCTCGACCGCTCGGGGGGTACCGAGCGGGCCGGCGCCGGCGCGGCCCGGCGCACCGAGCGGCGGCGCGCCCAGGTGGTCTCCTGCCGGATTTGCGGCGCCACCCTGCTCGCCGGGGCGGACCGCAAGCTGGGCCGCTGCCCCACCTGCCCGTCGGACCTGGACCAGGAGCTGTACGAGCGGCTGCGCGAGTGGCGGCAGCGGGTGGCCGAGGCGCAGAAGGTGCCGGCGTACGTCGTCTTCACCGACGCCACGCTCACCGCGCTGGCCGAGCGGAGGCCGGGACGCAGCGAGGAACTGATCGCGATCGCCGGGATCGGCCCCCGCAAACTGGGACTTTACGGAGATACGGTGCTGGCCCTGGTGGGGGGCGCGGCGGTGGACGATGTCTGCCCGCAGAAAAGTTTCGAAATCTAGCCGTAAATCGTTTGCCCTCGCCCCGAGGCGAGGAATAGCCTCAGGACACACCTCGCGAGCGGCGCCATTCCGGCTGCTCACGGGGGACGAGTCCATGGTTGGCACGAGGAAAGTCAGGGAGGTGGCATCAATGGAGACCTACATCTACGAGCGTCCGCTGGCGATGCCAGTTGCCTGCGCTCCGCTGTCGGCTGTCCGGGTGGCCCTTGCCGCTCGACCGTCGGTCCCGCAGGTGCACCAGGTCCAGGTTCAGGCCGAGCTGAACCTGACCGTTGCGCCGCTGGCGGGGATCGAGGGGACCAGTGGCTTCACGGGCATGGGCATCGATGGCGCCAAGAAGCGCACGGATGTCCGCGGTGTTCCACCTCGAGGTAGACCGGTCTGATCCATCAGACCACCGGCTCACCTCGAGGCCGCGGAACCCGCACAAGGGATCCGCGGCCTCAGTGTTTTTGCACCGCCGAAGTACGTCGGAAATGCGATCCACGAGATCGAAGTGAGAGAGAGGTGACCGGAGGATGAGTCTGGCGTTGGCCCCGCTCGACGTGAGCGTCGAGGTGGAGGCGAACCTGCCCTGCCGGAAGTTCGACCCCGACCTGTGGTTCTCCGACTCGCCCACCGAGCTCGAGCTGGCCAAGTCGCTCTGCGGGGACTGCCCGCTGCGCGTCGAGTGCCTGGCCGGTGCGGTGGAGCGGGCCGAGCCCTGGGGCGTCTGGGGCGGCGAGATCTTCGAGCGTGGCGCGGTCGTCCCGCGTAAGCGGCCCCGTGGCCGTCCGCGCAAGGAGGACCTCGCCCGCGACGCGCAGCTCCGGGTCGAGGCCGAGGCGCGACTGGCGGCCAGTGGGCTGTCCGAGTCGCGTAACGCGGTCCGGCTGGCGGCCTGACACACCCCGTTCCACACGTCCCGCCGGTGAGCCCACCGGCCGCGAGAAAGTCGAAACCGATGCTGCACCTGCCGAACGGAACCGAGATGCAACTACTTCACGAAGCGTTGTCCCGGGCTCGAATGCCCCGGCCTCAGGCCGGTCGCACCACCACGAGCACTGAGGCAGCCCGTTCCGCCCGTACCGTCGCAATGAAGAGCCGGCGCCAGTCGGCTCGTGACCTGGGCGTTCTCTAGATCCATACCCACCTGCACGGGGGCGGCGGCCGGATGGCCGCCGCCCCCGTGGCGTGCCTGCGGATGGCCGCCGCGCGCAGCTCACCGAGGTGGCACAGGCGGGGCCGTGCCTGCGGGCGGCCGCCGCGCTCAGCCCACCGGGGCGAAGCCGGGCAGCCAGCGCTCCAGGATCGCCCGGTAGGGCGCCTTCGCCTCCAACTGGCAGAGCACCCCGATCGAGCCCAGCGTGACCCGGTGGATCATCAGGTACGACGGGGGCAGGTTGAGCTGGCGACTGAGCTGGTAGGCCGGCGAGCGGGGGTTGGCCAGGCGGGCCGCCTCGGACCGCAGCCAGGCCCGGGTGAACCGGAACTCCTCGGCGGCGATCGGCTCCAGCATCGGGCGGAGGAAGTCGAGCACCTCCTCGGCGTCGATCGGCTCGGTCGGGCTGACGAAGCCCTCCTTCCGCAGCCCGGCCACCACCGCCTCGGCGTCGCCGCGCAGCGCCAGCGCGGCGATCCGGCCGATCGGCTCGGGGGTGCCGTCCGGCATCCGGGCCACCGCGCCGAAGTCGATCACGCCGAGCCGGCCGTCCGGGAGCAGCCGGAAGTTGCCCGGGTGCGGGTCGGCGTGCAGCAGCCCGGCCCGCATCGGCGCGGACAGGTGCAGCTCGGCCATCAGCCGCCCCGCCTCGTCGCGCTGCTCCTCGGTGCCCTCCCGGATGATCGCCGCCAGTGGCGTGCCCTCGACCCACTCGGTGATCAGCACTCGGGGTGAGGCGTCCAACACCTCGGGGATGTAGATGTCCGGATCGTCGGCGTACGCCGCGGCGAACGCGCGCTGCGACTCGGCCTCCAGCTCGTAGTCCAGCTCCTCGGTGATCCGCTCCCGCAGCTCGACCAGGAGCGGCTTGACGTCCAGCCCGGGCTGGATCGCGCGGAACATGCCGCCCAGCCGGGAGAGCTGCTTCAGGTCGGCGAGCAGGGCGTCGCCGGCGCCCGGGTACTGGATCTTCACGGCCACGTCCCGGTGGTTCGGGGCGCCGTTCGGGCCGTATCCCGGGTCCCGCCAGACCGCGCGGTGCACCTGGCCGATGCTGGCCGCGGCGGCCGGGGTGTCGTTGAACTCCACGAACCGCTCCCGCCAGCCCGGGCCGAGCTGCTCGGCGAGCACCTTGTGCACGGTGGCCGCGGGGAGCGGCGGGGCGGCCTCCTGGAGCTTGGTGAGCGCCTGCCGGTAGGGGCCGGCGATCTCCTCCGGCAGCGCCGCCTCGAAGACCGACAGGGCCTGGCCGAACTTCATCGCCCCGCCCTTGAGCTGCCCGAGCACGCTGAACAGCTGCTCGGCGGTGCGTTGCTGGATCTCGGCGGAGATGACCTCGGACGCGAGCCCGGTGACTCGCTTGCCCATGCCGAGGACGGTCCGGCCGGCGAAGCCGAGTGGCAGGGCGGCGAGCTTGGCGGTCCGGGACACGGCCCGGCGCGGGATGTCGGTCACCCGGTCATTGTTACCGACTCGACGGCCCTGCTGCTGCTACGAAGCCGGTACCGGTGGGGCTGACCCGGATCGGGCGACGCCCGGAACAGCCGCAGGACGGGTGCGGCGGCCACTGGCGGCGGCGGAACCGGCCGGCTCCGGCGATCTCGACGGCGCAGCCGAGGGTCTCCGGGGTGCCGCCGTCGAGGTGGGCCAGCGCCTCCGCGGCCGCGTACGCCACCGCCGCGAGCCGGGTGGTGGCGGCGCAGGCCCGTTCGGTGCCGTCGGTGGCGAGCTGGGCGGCGAGCGTGGGCCAGTCCGGGTCGCGGTCCACCCGGTGCAGGTCGAGGCAGTTCAGGCAGGGACCCGCTGGCGGGCGCACCAGCGGGCCGACCACCGGCACCCCGCCGCGTAGATCGACCAGGAGGTGGGGCTGGCGGCGCTGGGCGTACCCGGTGGCCAGCACGGACGCCGGCCGGTCCGTGCCGAGCTGGACCACCAGGTCGACGCGGCCCCGACGGAGCGGTCCGGTCTCCGTACCCGGGGCGGACCGGCCCAGCGCGGCGCGGACCGCCGCGGCCAGCGGTCGGCCCACCTCGGCGGCGGCCAGGCCCGTCCCGACCAGGTCGCCCGGACGGACCGGGCCGGGCAGCTCGGGTACGACGTGCCCGACGCCGGCCTGCGCCAGCGCGACCGAGATCGCGGCGCCGAGCCGGCCGGCGCCGGTGACCAGCACGCGCGCCGCCCGGCGGCGGCGCAGCACCTGGGCCGGGGTGCCGGGCAGTGCGGACGTGGCCAGCGCCAGGGCGTCGGCCTCGCCGGCGAGCCGGGCCCGGGCCGGCCCGGCGAGGTCCCGGGGGAGCAGGCTCTGCGCTGCTACGACGAGACCGGCGGCCCGGAGCGTGTCGAGCAGGACGCGCGCCTCGTCCGGCGCGACCCGCGCGGTGGCCGCGTACGCGAGGACGGCACGTTCGCTCCGGGTGCCGTCCAGCAGGTCGAGCAGGCGGGCGGCGCGGGGGTTCGCCACCTCCAGCAGGACGGCCCGGCCGGGCTCGACCCCGAGCTGGAGGGTGTGCCGGTCCCGCCAGAGGCGGGCCAGCCCCGGCAGGAGGGTCGGGCGGGCGAGGGGCGTCGGATCGGCCATGCCACGAATCGTGACCGTGTCCGCGCGTTCCGTCGATCGTTGTCCACAGGTGCGCCGGGCTGTGGCCAGGGCTGTCCACAGAAAAAGCCGGCTTTTCCACAACCGGGCGGTAACCGGTGTCGCGCAGCCGACAGTAGGGGCCGAACGGACGCGGGGAGGGTTGGCCGGCCGGCCAACCCTCCCCGCGTTGATCCGTACCGGTCAGACCTTGGCCTTGCCCAGGATGCGGTTCACTGTTGTGCCGCACACCGGGCACTTGCCCTTGGCCATGTTCATGCCGGTCTTGGAGACCTCGATACGCCCCTCGAAGTCCCGCTTCTCCTTGCACTTGACGCAGTAACCGTTGTAGGTCTGGGCCTGGTCGGCCACGGTAGCCCCTCCTCGTCTCGTCCGCCGGACACGCCGTCCCGGCGGTTCCCCGGCGGCGGGCCACGCGGGGCACCGGCGCTGGGTCGTTCTCTGCGGCCACGCTCATGACCGCTGGTTGGCGGACCCTACCCAGGTCTGGGCGGTTCCATGTCAGCTCAGCATCGACACTGTGAGCTAGTCGACGTCGAGAGTGTGCATGCCGAGTCACGTCCGATAAGTCAGTTCCGCAGGGACACGCCGGGCGAAGGCCCTCAGATCACCCTTGGGGCCGCCCCCGCGCGAGGCCCGTCCGTAGATCACTTAACGTGTGCGGGGGTGGGCAGGTGACGGGCGTGGCCCGGCTCGGGTCGCCACGAAGGGTGACCGAGGACGCCTGTCGGGCTGCCGTAAAGATTTTTTTTGGGACTCCTGCCGACCAACCACCATTTTCCGGGCGCGTGTCGTCGTGTTGACTCTTGCGGACCCCTGGTCAGTACGCATTAGCTTGCTGTCGTGACAGTCATCCGAGGCTGCGCGGACCGGTAATGGCCGGGACGCGGAAGCCCGTCGTCGAGGTACGGCGCAGTCAGCGCCGGCGACGTACGGTGTCCGCGTACCGGGACGGGGAACGGGTCGTGGTGCTCATCCCCGATCAGTTCTCCCGCGCCGAGGAGAGCGAGTGGGTCGACCGGATGCTGGCCCGGCTCGCCGCGCGCGAGGGCCGGCTCGCCCGCTCCGACGCCGAGCTGCTCGCCCGGGCCACCCGGCTGATCAACCTCTACCTGCCCGAGCACGGTGCCGCGGCGGTACCGGCCAGCGTCCGCTGGGTCACCAACCAGAACGGCCGCTGGGGCTCCTGCACCCCCGCCGACCGCACCATCCGGATCTCCCACCGGATCCAGGACATGCCCGACTGGGTGATCGACTACGTGCTCCTGCACGAGCTGGCGCACCTGATCGTGCCCAGTCACAACGCCCATTTCTGGGCCCTGGTGGGGCGGTACCCGAAGACCGAGCGGGCCCGGGGCTACCTGGAGGGCGTGGCCGCCACCGCCGGCGTCCCCCTCACCGACTGATACCCGAGGGCGCCTCGGCGAGCGCACCCGAGGCCGGCCTCCCGCCCGGCGACCTGGAGTGCGGTGGCTCCGAGCCGCGGTCGGCGCGACCGCGCGGGCCGAAGCGCGCTGGTCGCGTCGTGACCCGCTCGACCGGGCGCTGGCCGGGCCCGCCGCGGCTCGGGCGGAGGGCTAGGGTCGGAGCGTGGCTCGACGTGTCGTGGTGGCGTTGCTCGCGCCGGTGGGCTGGACGCCGCCGGGGATCGACCCGACCCGGTGGCGTACGGCGCTCGCCGAGGACGTGGTGGACCTGCTCGCCACCCTCAACGAGGTGGAGACCGCGGTGGCCGTGACGCCCGCGGACCGGTGGCTGGCCGACGCCGTGGTGTGGCCCGGCACCGCCGTCCACGAGGTGCCGGAACCCACCGTCAACGCGGTGTTCGCCGCGCTGGCCGGCACCGACCGGCCCACCGACGCCGATGCCGGGCGGGCCGGCGCCGGCTACGACCAGGCGGCTGTGGTGGCCGCCGACGCGCCCGACGTGCCCGGGCTCACCCTCGGCAAGCTGCTGCGGCCCCTCTCCAGCCGGCCGGTGGCCGTGGCCCCCGTGGAGGGGAACGGCCCCGGCCTGCTCGGCGTGGCCGCCCGGCTGCCCGTACCGGCATGGCTGCCGGCGGTCGACCTGGCGACGGCCGCGCCCGCCGAGGTGCGCGCCGCCGCCCCGCGCCCGGGGGACGTGGCCGTCACGGCCGGCTGGCGCCGGCTGCGCGGCCCGGCCGACCTGGCCACCCTCGACCCGGCCTTCGAGGGCTGGGAGGCCACCCGCGCCCTGCTCTCCGGTCAACCCGGCTGACCCCCGGACGAGCAAGATCCGCACAACTTCGGTGAAGATGTGCGGATCTTGGCGCTGTGCGGTCAGGAGGACTTGTCGTCGCCCTCGGCGGGGGGCTGCTCCTCGGGGGCGCCAGGGGCGGTGAAGTCGAAGCTGGCCAGCTCCTCGTCCAGGTCGCTGCTGGTCGCGGCGAACGCCTCCGGATTGGCGAAGTCGTCGTCGGAGGGGAGCAGGTCGGGGTGACCCCAGACCGCGTCCCGGCCGGCGATGCCCCGCTGCTCGGTGAGCGCCGCCCAGAGCACGGTGGCCTCGCGCAGCCGGCGGGGGCGCAGCTCCAGGCCGACCAGGGCGGCGAAGGTCTGCTCGGCCGGCCCGCCCGCGGCCCGGCGCCGGCGGAACGCCTCGCCGAGACGGACGACGTTGGGCAGCCGCTCGCCGGCGGCGGTGTCGACCACGTGGCACACCCAGCCCTCGACCAGGGCGAGCACGGTCTCCAGCCGGGCCAGGGACGCCTTCTGCGCCGGGGTGTCCTCCGGGGTGAAGATGCCCTCCAGGGCGATCGCCTGCATCGACTCCGGGTCGGTCGGGTCGACCCGACCCATCGCCTCCTCGATGGCCTCCCGGTTGACCCGGATGCCCGCGGCGTAGTTCTCGACCGCGGTGAGCACGTGCCCGCGCAGCCACGGCACGTGCTGGAAGAGCCGCTGGTGGGCGGCCTCGCGCAGGGCGACGTAGAGGCGTACCTCGTCCTCGGGCAGCTCCAGGCCCTCGCCGTACGCCCGGATGTTGGCCGGGATGAGCGCGGCGGTGCCGGCCGGGCCGAGCGGCAGGCCGATGTCGCCGGCGGAGAGCACCTCGGCGGCGAGCGAGCCGAGCGCCTGGCCGAGCTGGCCGCCGAAGAGCGCGCCACCCAGCGTGGCGACCATCGACTGCATCGGGCCCAGCTGGGCCCGCGCCTCCGGCGGCACCAGGTCACCCATCGCGCCGACCATCCGGCTGGCCACCGGGTCGCAGAGCTTGCGCCACACGTCCAGGGTCTTGTAGATCCACTCGTTGCGGTTCCAGGCGACCGACGCCCGGATGCCGGAGGGCCACGAGGTGGCCGGCTCCAGCCAGAGGTCGGCGATGCGCAGCGCCTCCTCCACCGCGTTGCGTTCGAACGGCGAGACCGCCGGGTCGCCGGCGGCGGCGAGCTGGCTCGCGGCCACCTGCCGGGCGAGGTCCCAGTTGACCGGCCCGCTGCCCGGCGCCGAGAGCAGGTGCTGCAACTGCGCCATGAACTGCTGCATCTGCGCGGGATCGTTGGGGTCTGGTGGTTGCCCACCCGGGAGCGCGAATCCGAACGGAATATCAGGCACGAGGTCTACGGTACGCGTGCCTTGCCGCAGGTCGCGCCCGCTGGCGTTGCGCTGAGGGCGAAGTCCGCCGGTCGCTGCGCCGGACGCCCGCGCCCGGATCGGTACGCTCTGCCGCATGAGACGTCGCGGCGTGACCGTACTCCTCGGTGCACTGCTCACCGCCCTGCTCAGCGTCGGGGTGCTGAGCGTGCCCATCCCGTACGTGGTGCTCGGTCCGGGCCCGACGGTCAACACCCTCGGCGCCGAGGACGGCAAGGAGATCATCCAGGTCACCGGCCGGCCGACGTCCACCTCCGCCGGGCAGTTGCGGCTCACCACGGTCGGGGTGCAGCCCACCGTCCGGCTCCGTTCGGCGTTGGCCGGCTGGTTCTCCAGGGACGAGGCGGTGGTGCCGCGCGAGCTGGTCTACCCGCCGGGCGAGTCGCAGCAGGAGATCGAGAAGCGCAACGTGGAGGACTTCCAGAACTCGCAGACCAGCGCGGAGACGGCGGCCCTGCGCAAGCTGGGTTACCCGATCGAGGTGCTGGTGAAGGCGGTCACCGCGGGCGGGCCCTCGGTCGGCGTGCTCCGGCCCGGCGACGTGCTCACCTCGGTCGACGGCCAGCAGGTGACCAGCGCGGCCAAGCTCACCGAGCTGATCCGGGCCAAGCCGGCCGGCAGCGCGCTGAAGATCGGGTACGTCCGCGACGGGGTGACCGCCACCGCCGCGGTGACCAGCCGGGAGCAGGACGGCCGGCCGCGGATCGGCATCGAGATCGACCAGCAGCAGCCGCACCCGTTCACCCTCAAGATCGACCTCGCGGACATCGGCGGCCCGAGCGCCGGGCTGATGTTCGCCCTGGGCATCGTGGACAAGCTGGAGCCGGCCGACCTGACCGGCGGGAAGATCATCGCCGGCACCGGCACCATCGACGACGAGGGCCGGGTCGGTCCGATCGGCGGCATCGCGCAGAAGCTGGTCGGCGCCAAGGAGGCCGGTGCGAAGGTCTTCCTGGTGCCCGCCGACAACTGCGCGGAGGCGGTCCGCAACCCGCAGCCGGACCTGCCGCTGCTCCGGGTGGCGTCGCTCGACGACGCGCTGAAGGCGCTGGAGACGCTCCGCGCCGGAGGGCAGCCGACCCGCTGCTGACCCGGCTCCGGTGACCCGCGCGAGGATCGTGGCGTGACCTTGACCCGACGTATTCAGGAACACCCCGTACTCTGGGTGCCTGGTCGGAGCCGATCACATCGAGCGTGCGGAGCCAACAGTGGTCATGCGTAGCAGTCCCCTGCCGAGGATGAGCCGGCGCGGACGCGCCACCATCGGGGTCCTGATCGGGGTGTTCGTGCTCTTCACCCTGCTGGGGTGGGGAGTCAACGCCTGGACGGACTGGCTCTGGTTCGAGGAGGTCCGCTACACCCAGATCTTCACCGGGGTGCTCGGCACCCGGCTGCTGCTCTTCCTGGTGATCGGGCTCGGCATGGCGCTGATCGTCGCCGGCAACCTCTGGCTGGGTTACCGGCTGCGACCCCAGCTGCGCCCGCACTCCGCCGAGCAGGCCACCCTGGAGCGGTACCGGATGCTGCTGAGCCCCCGGCTCGGCACCTGGATCGCCCTGGTCTCCGCCGTCATCGGGCTCTTCGCCGGGCTGTCCGCGCAGAGCCGGTGGAGCCAGTGGCTGCTGTTCCGCAACGGCGGGAGCTTCGGCGTCAAGGACCCGGAGTTCGGCGTCGACGTCGGCTTCTACGTCTTCCAGCTGCCGTTCTGGCGCTACCTGCTCGGCGTCGGCTTCACCGTGGTGGTGCTCGCCCTGCTCGGCGCCCTGGCCATGCACTACGTCTTCGGCGGGGTGCGGCTGCAGGGCATCGGCGACCGGATGACCAACGGCGCGCGCGCCCACCTGAGCACGCTGGTCGCGGTCTTCGTCCTGCTCAAGGCGGTCGCGTACGTGCTGGACCGGCGGGCGATGCTGCTGGAGTACAACGAGGGCGCCAAGCTCTACGGCGCCGGCTACGCCGACGTGAACGCGCTGCTCCCGGCGAAGGAGATCCTGGCCTACATCTCGGTCGTCGTGGCCATCGCGATCATCGTGTTCTCCAACGCGGTGATGCGGAACCTGGTCTGGCCCGGCATCTCGCTCGCCCTGCTCGGCGTCTCGGCGGTGGCGATCGGCGGCATCTACCCGTGGGCGGTGCAGACCTTCGAGGTGAAGCCGAGCGCCCGGGACAAGGAGGCGCCCTACATCGAGCGCAGCATCGAGGCGACCCGGGCCGCGTACGGGCTGGCCGGGGCGAAGTCCGCCGGGTACGCGGCGAGCAACCTCACCCCGCCACCCAGCCTGGCCACCGACACCTCGGTGGTGGGGAACGCCCGGCTGCTCGACCCGCAGCTGGTCTCCGAGACGTACACCCAGCTCCAGCAGGTGCGCGGCTTCTACGACTTCGGCCCGAAGCTGGACATCGACCGATACGCGGTGGACGGCAAGACCTCGGACTACGTGGTCGGCGTCCGAGAGATCAACTACGACGAGCTGACCCCGCAGCAGAGCAACTGGATCAACCGGCACACCGTCTACACCCACGGCTACGGCCTGGTGGCCGCCCCGGCCAACCAGGTGGTCTGCGGCGGCCAGCCGTACTTCGTCTCCGGCTTCCTCGGTGACTCCGGCAAGGAGGCGCAGGGCTGCGCGTCCGCGACCGAGCAGATCCCGGCCAAGCAGCCGCGGATCTACTACGGCGAGCGGATGAAGGCCGACGACTACGCCATCGTCGGGCAGACCGGGGAGCGTAACGTCGAGTTCGACCGCCCGACCTCGAGCGGGGGCGAGCAGTACTACACCTACACCGGCGAGGGCGGCGTCAAGATCGGCTCGTTCACCCGCCGGCTGCTCTACGCGATCAAGGAGCAGGAGTCGAACTTCCTCCTCTCCGAGGCGGTGAACCAGGACTCCAAGCTGCTCTACGTCCGCAACCCGCGGGACCGGGTGGAGAAGGTCGCGCCGTTCCTCACCCTGGACGGCGACCCGTACCCGGCGGTGGTGAACGGCCGGGTCCTGTGGATCGTGGACGGCTACACCACGGCCGCGACCTACCCGTACGCGGAGCGGGTCAACCTGCAGGCCGAGACGGCGGACGAGCTGACCGGCCGGGGCACGTTCCAGCTCGCCCGGGAGAACGTCAACTACATCCGCAACTCGGTCAAGGCGACCGTCGACGCGTACGACGGCACGGTCAAGCTCTACGCGTTCGACGAGACCGACCCGGTGCTCAAGGCGTGGAACAAGGCGTTCGGCGGCGAGCTGGTGCTGCCGAAGGGCGACATCCCGGCGGAGCTGGCCGAGCACTTCCGCTACCCGGCGGACCTGTTCAAGGTGCAGCGGAACCTGCTCACCAAGTTCCACGTCACCGACCCGGGCGACTTCTATTCCGGGCAGGACTTCTGGCAGGTGCCGAACGTGCCGGACGCGCCGGACAGTGGGCAGAAGCAGCCGCCGTACTACCTGTTCACCCAGTTCCCCGGGCAGGAGGCGCCGCGGTTCCAGCTCACCTCCGCGGTCACCCCGAACGGCCGGCAGAACCTGGCCGCGCTGATCTCCGGGTCGTACGTCGACGGCCAGCCGAGGCTGGAGGTGCTGGAGCTGCCGGACCAGACCCGGATCTCCGGGCCGGTCCAGGTGCACCAGCAGATGAGCAACAACGGCGACATCCGGCAGCAGCTCAACCTGCTCTCCTCCAACCAGGCGCAGGTGCAGTACGGCAACCTGCTCTCGCTGCCCTTCGCCGACGGCATGCTCTACGTCGAGCCGGTCTATGTGAAGAGCAGCAACCAGGACGCGTACCCGCTGCTGCAGAAGGTGCTGCTCTCGTACGGCGACGGCGGCTCGTACGTGGTGCTGGCGAACAACCTCACCGACGGCATCAAGCAGCTCGTCGAGCAGGGCAAACGGGCCCCCGGGGCCACCCCGCCCAGCACCGGCGGCAACCCGCCGACGGGTGGCGGCACCAGCCCGCCGGTGCTCACCGGCGCGCTGGCCGAGGCCGCCGGCAAGGTGCAGAGCGCCATCGCCGAGGTCAAGGCCGCCCAGACGTCCGGCGACTTCGAGCGGTACGGGCGGGCCCTGAAGGCGCTGGACGAGGCGATGACGGCGTTCCAGGAGGCGCAGGTGGCGGCCAACCCGTCGCCCGCCCCGTCGGCCAGCGGCAGCCCGTCCGCGTCGCCGCCGGCCGCACCCTCGTCCTCACCGTCAGCGAACGGCTGACGCCGACCCGACCAGCGAGCCCGTGGTCTGGAGATCCCTAGTGGTCTCCGGCCACGGGCTTTGTCGCATACCGGACGGAACGCTCGCAACCCGGCACCCGCTTCGCCCGTCATCAGTGCAGGTGGACCGAGGGGAGGCGGGATCTCCAGATGAGGGACACGAACGGTTTCGACGACTTCTACCGGAGCACGTCGGCGCGGGCGCTGCGGTACGGCTACGCCGTGGCGCACGATCCTGGCGAGGCCCAGGACCTCGTGCAGGAGGCGTACGCCCGGGCCTGGCGGCAGTGGCCGACGCTGGCCGCCCACCCGGCCCCCGAGGCCTGGCTGCGGTTGGTGATCAGCCGGCTGGCCACCGACCGGTGGCGCCGCCTGCGCGGCTGGCGGCTGGCGGCCAGCCGGACCGGCCCGCCGGACGACGTCGGACCCCCGGGGGAGGACAGCGTGCTGCTGGTCGGCGCGCTCCGGCAGCTGCCCGTCCGGCACCGGCAGGCGCTCGCGCTGCACTACCTGTTCGACATGTCGGTGGCGGAGATCGCCGGGGAGGCGGGGGTTCCCGTCGGCACGGTGAAGTCCTGGCTGTCCCGCGGCCGGGCCCGCCTCGCCGAGCTGCTGCCCGGCCTCACCACCGCGGAGCTGGAGGTCGACGATGTCGCGTGAACTGACCCGCCTCTACCGGGCGCTGGCCGCCGACTCCGACCCGCGGGCGCTGCCGGACCCGGACCAGGTGCGTCGCCGGGCCGATCGCCGGGCGGGCTACCGGGCCACCCTGGGCGCGTCGGCCGTCGCCGTGCTGGTCGCCGGCGCGGCCGTCGGCGCGCAGCTCGTGCTCGCCGCCGGGCCGGACACCCCGCCCGGGCCACCCGCCGCCACCCCCACCCCCGGGCCGTCGACGCCGCCCAGCTCCGGCCCGCCGTCGCCGAGCCGGAGCGCGCCCACCCCGTCCGGTACGCCCGCAGCCCCGACGACCAGTGCCCGACCTCCGGCCGCCACCCCGACCAGCATCCCGGACCGGGCCTTCTTCACCCTGCCGGCCGCCAACGACGCCGGCACGGGCAGTCAGTTCGTCCCCGGCCCGGTGCTGCCGGACCTCTGCGGCGCAACGCCCGGCGGGGCGCAGATCGCGACCCGCCGGGCGCGGACGGTGGCGTTCAAGCTCGCGGGGGCGCCGGCCGAGGCGGTGCCGGACGGCAGCTACCGGCAGAGCGTCACGGTCTACCGGGCCGGCCGGGCCGACGACGCGCTGCGCGAGCTGCGGCAGGCGGTCCGGGACTGCCCTGAGCAGCCGCTCCCGGACGCGCCGGGCGGGACCGTCACCCAGCGGCTGCTCGCCGGCACCGGGTACGGCGACGAGTCGGTGCTGTTCGAGACCCGTACGCCGTACCGGGACGTCAACGGCGACCCGACCGGCGGCGACGAGGTGCACCTGGTCCGGGCGGTACGGATCGGCGACGTGGTCACCGTGCTCTGGGAGCAGGGCTGGGAGGGCACGTCGACGGATCGGCCGCAGTTCGAGGCGGACAGCCGCCGGGCGACCGAGGCGGTCCGGAGGTGGCTGGGCTGACCCCGTTTTGCGCCTCCTGGGGTCGGTGCGCTACGGTTTACAGACCGACGCGGGGTGGAGCAGCTCGGTAGCTCGCTGGGCTCATAACCCAGAGGTCGCAGGTTCAAATCCTGTCCCCGCTACCACGCCGGAACGGCCCCGAGGATCCGATCCTCGGGGCCGTTCTCTTTCTGCCGCCCACAGGCGAACGTCTGCCGCCAACAGGCGAAACGCCGCGATCGGGGACCGGGCTGATCTCCACGGCGGGGATGCGATAGGCTGTACGAGCCGACGCGGGGTGGAGCAGCTCGGTAGCTCGCTGGGCTCATAACCCAGAGGTCGCAGGTTCAAATCCTGTCCCCGCTACTCGTCACGAAAGGCCCCGGAGTCCGCTCCGGGGCCTTTCGTCGTTCCCGGCCCCGCCGTCCTGCCCGGTTGCGCTGCTGAGCGAGGATGGGGGCATGTCTGCTTGGAACAGGTGGTGGGGCCGGCTGAGCGCGGTCCTCGGTGGGGTCGCGCTCGCGGTGTTCGTACCGGTCGCGGCCTGGGCGTCGACGGGTACCGGCGAGCTCGTGGTGGAGGCCGCCCGGCGGCGGTCCCGGGGCGGCTTCGGCGTTCTCGGGCTGCTCTGCTGCCTCGTGGTGGTCGGCGGGATCGTGCTGCTGGTGCTGTTGCTGACGCGCGGCCGGCGGAACCGCCCGCCGCGCTGACCGCCGGCCGCGCTGACCGCCGTCCGCACGTCCCGGCCCGCGTGCTCGGCCCGCCGTGCCTGGGGGCGCGCGTCACGCGGCCCGGGCCGGGGCGGTCACTCGGCCAGCGCCGCGTTCGCCTGCGCCATGAACCGGGAGGTCGCGGCCCGGGCCCCGGACCGCTTGCCGCGGATGCTCTCCGCCGCGGCGACGAGCAGGGCCCGCACCCGCGCGTGACCCCGGGGTGGCGGCGCCGGCGCCGGTCCGGTGACGCTGTCCAGGTCGACGCCGAGGATCGCCAACTGCTTCGCGGCCGGGTCGGCCAGTCCGTCCACGACCGACTGCCGGACCGGGACGCTGGGGTTCAGCCCGCGTTCGGTGCCGAGGATGCGGCCCGCCTCCGTGTCGGTGGTCAGGAAGTTGATCACGTCGGCCACCACCGCCGGGTGTCGGGTGCCCCGGAACGCGGCCCAGTACATCGACGCCCGGGGCCATTGCGCGGCCGGGCTGCCGGGGAAGCTGGTGAGGCCCAGCTCGTCGCGGGTGCGGCTCTGGAGCTCCGGGAACTCGTGCGCCCAGGCGAAGGAGGCGGCCGCCTGCCCGGTCACCACGAGCTGCCGGTCGAGGTCGCCGGTGTCCGCCAGCTCCGTCAACGGGGTGCCCGCGGTGGCGCGGGAGTTGCGGGCCACCTCCCAGAACTCGAACCAGCGGAGCAGCTCGCCGGAGTCGAAGCCGAGCTGCCGTCCCCGGTAGAGCTCGCCGCCCTGGCCACGCAGCCAGAGCCAGAGGGCCCGGTAGTCACCGGAGGGATCGGTGGTGCCCGCCACCCGGTTGCCCGAGGCGCGGGTGAGCCGGGCGGCCCACTGCACGTACTCCGGCCACGGCATGCCGAGACGCGGCTCGGGCAACCCCAGGCGACGCAGCAGGTCGCGGTTGTAGACCAGCGCGGCGTAGGTCTGCGCGGCGGGGACGGCCACGGTGTGGCCGTCCACCTGCCCGTACCGGGCCAGGTTCTCCGGCAGGCCGCGCAGGTCGAGCCGCCGCTCCGCGACGTACCCGCTGAGGTCGAGGACGATCTCCCGCCGGGCGTACTCGGTGAGCACGGTGTCGTCGATCTGGAACAGGTCGGGCACGTTTCCCCCGGTGGCCTGGGTGGCCAGCCGGTCGTAGTAGCCGGTGAGGCCCTGCCAGGTGACCCGGAACTGCACCTTCGGATGCCGGGCCGAGTAGAGCCGTAGCGCCCGCTCGGTGGCCTCGGTCCGCGCGGTCCCACCCCACCAGAAGACCGACAGCTCGACCGGCCCGTCGTCGACCGGGTGCTGCTCCTCCGGCCCGCAGCCGACCAGCCCGCCGGCGAGCAGCGGCACCCCCGCCAGCGCGCCGAGGAGCCGCCGCCGGTCGACGCCGGGGCGGGGTACGGACTGCGGAGCGCGCACGGGCTCTCCCTGGGGGACGGGCGGCTGCTGCGGACGGATCATTTACACAGGCCCCACGCGGGGGTGTCAACGCCGGGGCCGTACGCCGTGCCGGCGGGGTGGCCGGTGGCCGCGCCGGGCGGGAATCCGGCGCGTGGTGTACTAGGCGCCGTGGAACTTCTGCACTCGGGCAAGGTCCGGGATGTCTATGCCGACGGCGACGACCTGATCCTGGTCGCCTCCGATCGCATCTCGATCTACGACGTGCCGCTGCCGACCCCGATCCCGGACAAGGGCCGCCTGCTCACGGCCCTGTCGCTGTGGTGGTTCGAGCAGCTCGCCGATCTGGTGCCGAACCACGTGATCTCCGCCACCGACGTGCCCGAGGAGTTCGCCGGCCGGGCGATCCGCTGCCGCCGGCTGGACATGGTGCCGGTCGAGTGCGTGGCCCGCGGCTACCTCACCGGCGGTGGCTTCGCCGAGTATCAGCGCACCGGTGCGGTCTCCGGGGTGGAGCTGCCCCGGGGGCTGGTGGAGGCGTCCATCCTGCCCGAGCCGATCTTCACCCCGTCGACCAAGGCCCCGAAGGGCGAGCACGACGAGCCGATCACGTACGCGCAGGTGGTCGACAAGGTCGGCGCGGAGACCGCCGAGCGGCTGCGGCAGATCACCATCGACGTCTACCGGCGTGGTGCGGAGATCGCCGCCGAGCAGGGCGTGCTGATCGCGGACACCAAGATCGAGCTGGGCTGGACGCCGGACGGCACCCTGCTCCTCGCCGACGAGGTGCTCACCTCCGACTCGTCCCGGTTCTGGCCGGCCGAGTCCTACCAGCCGGGCCGTGCCCAGTTCTCCTACGACAAGCAGTACGTCCGGGACTGGGCCACCGAGAGCGGCTGGGACCGGCAGCCGCCGGCGCCGGAGGTGCCGGCCGAGGTGGTCGACGCGACCCGGGCCCGCTACGTCGAGGTGTACGAGCGGCTGACCGGCAACACCTGGAGCTGACCCGGAAGGCTGGAGCACACTGGTCTGCCGGCCGCACCGCAGGCCCATCAGATCGCCGACCCTGAGTCGGGCAGCCCGTACGATCGGCAGTCGTGCGTGACATTGCCGTGTTCAGTGGGACCGCCCACCCCGAGCTCGCCGCCGAGATCTGCGCCCACCTGGGCGTCCCGCTGCATCCGGTGCGGGTGTCCCGGTTCGCCAACGACTGCCTCGAGGTGCAGTTGCCGGCGAACTGCCGGGAACGGGACGTCTTCCTGATCCAGCCGCTGGTGCCGCCGGTGCAGGAGCACCTGGTCGAGTTGCTGCTCATGACCGATGCGGCCCGGGGCGCGTCGGCCGGCCGGATCACCGTGGTGCTGCCGCACTACGCGTACGCCCGGTCGGACAAGAAGGACGCCCCGCGCATCTCCATCGGCGGCCGGCTGGTCGCCGACCTGCTCACCTCGGCCGGCGCGGACCGGGTGCTGGCGATGACCCTGCACTCGCCGCAGGTGCACGGCTTCTTCAGCGTCCCGGTGGATCATCTGCACGCGCTGCGCGAACTGGCCGTCCACTTCCGGGGCCGCGACCTGAGCAACGCCGTGGTGGTCTCGCCGGACCTGGGCAACGCCAAGGAGGCGGCGGCGTTCGCCCGGATGCTCGGCACCCCGGTCGCGGCCGGCGCGAAGCAGCGGTTCAGCGACGACCGGGTCAAGATCAGTACGGTGATCGGAGACGTGGCGGACCGGGACGTCATCGTGCTGGACGACGAGATCGCCAAGGGCAGCACGGTCATCGAGTTGATGGCCCATCTGCGCGAGCGGAACGTCCGCTCGATCCGGCTGGCCTGCACCCACGGTCTCTTCTCCAGCGGGGCGCTCGACCGGCTGAGCGAGCAGGACGGCGTGCTGGAGATCGTCTGCACCAACACCGTGCCGATCCCGGCGGAGAAGCGCGTGCCGAAGCTGGTGGTGCTCTCGGTGGCGCCGGCCTTGGCCGAGGCGATGCGGCGGATCCACAACGGCGAGTCGGTGAGCGCCCTGTTCGCCTGACCGGTCGAGTGATCCACTCACGAAGAACGCCCGCGCGGCTACTGTGCGTAACGAGGGCGAAAGTGGCCGGCGCGACTGCCCGCATCGAGGCGGGCTCAGCCGACGGCGGCGGTGATCCGGACGACGGTGCCGGCCTCGCCGGTCTCGACCGCCATGGTGTCGCTCAGCTCCCGGGCCAGCCACAGACCCCAGCCGCCGGCGGTGTCCGGGGCGGGCCGGTTCCGATCGCTGAGCCGCTGGGAGCTGATCCCATGGCCGTGGTCGGCCACCTCGCAGACCAGCTCCCCGTCCTGGCACCACAGCCGCAGCCGGCCCTGGCCGCCGCCGTGCCGGACGGCGTTGGTGATCAGCTCGTTGACCGCGAGCACGAAGTCGTCCAGCCGCTCGCCGCTCAGTCCCGAGGCGTGCGCGCAGGAGGTGACCGAGTGCCGTAGCTGGGTCACCCGGGCCTGGTCGAAGACCTCGGCGATGAGGACGGTGGGTTCGATGGGCACAACCGTACGCGGTGCGGGGGTTTCTGCGTTTGTCATGGCCCCGTCCCGGCGGTCGATCTCGGCGATTTTCGCGGCATTTCCACCGTACGTCAGGGTTTCCGGGGGCGCACCCGTCACCCTGCCCGCACCGGACTGTGGCATGGTGTCGCGCATGCCGTCGTCCCCGGGTGGCCTGGAGGTCCCGCTCTGGCGGTCCATCGCGGTGTTCCGGTTCGCCTCGCTGGCGTACGTCGGGGTGCTGGTGCTCCGCGATGCCCACCGGTACGCCCACCCGATCGCCGCGGGTGGCGTACTCCTCGGGATGCTGGCCTGGACCGGGGTGACCGCGGCCGGCTACGCGCGCCCGGCCGGGCGGCGCTGGCCGCTGCTCCTGGCCGACCTCGGGGTGGTGCTGGCGTTCATGCTGGCCACCCCGTGGGTGGTGGGCCGGGCGGCGCTCGCCGCCGGCGTGCCCACCCTGACCGTCGCCTGGCTGGCCGGGCCGGTCCTGGCCTGGGCGGTCTCCGGCGGCCGGCGGCGTGGCGCGATAGCCGCGCTGGCGCTCGGCGGGGTCGACCTGGCCACCCGGACCCGGATCAGCCAGTCCTCGCTGACCGGGGTGATCCTGTTGCTGCTCGCCGGGGTGGTGGTCGGGCACGTGGCCCGCCTGGCCGTCACCGCCGAGGAGCGGCTGCAGCGGGCGGTGGAGCTGGAGGCCGCCACCCGGGAGCGGGAGCGGCTGGCCCGGGACATCCACGACTCGGTGCTCCAGGTGCTGGCGCTGGTGCAGCGGCGCGGCGCGCACCTGGACGGCGAGGCGGGCGAACTGGCCCGACTCGCCGGTGAGCAGGAGGCCGCCCTGCGCGCCCTGATCGGCCGCGCCGGGACCCCGCCGGCCGACGAGGGGGACACCCGCGACCTGCGCGACCTGCTCAACGGGTACGCCTCGGCGACGGTCGAGGTCGCCGCGCCGGCCACCCCGGTGCCGCTGCCCGCCCGGATGGCCGTCGAACTGGCCGCCGCGGTCGGGGCGGCACTGGACAATGTGGCCCGGCACGCCGGCGGGCGCGCCTGGTTGCTGATCGAGGACGAGGGGGAGACGGTGACCGTCTCGGTACGTGACGGGGGGCCGGGTATCCCGGAGGGGCGGCTCGCCGAGGCCGCGGCGCAGGGCCGGCTCGGGGTGGCGCAGTCCATCCGCGGCCGGGTGGTCGACCTGGGCGGCGAGGTACGTATCGTGTCCGCCCCCGGGACCGGCACGGAGATCGAGTTGAGCGTGCCGAGGAGCGGCCGATGAGCACCGGCGTACGGGTCATGGTGGTGGACGACCACCCGATGTGGCGGGAGGGGGTGGCCCGCGATCTCACCGAGGCCGGGCACCTGGTGGTGGCGACCAGCGGGGAGGGGCGGCAGGCGGTCCGGGTGGCCGCGGCGGTCCGCCCCGACGTGGTGGTGCTCGACCTGCAACTGCCGGACGTCTCCGGCGTCGAGGTGATCCGCGGGCTACGCGCCGTGCTGCCGGAGGTACGGGTGCTGATGCTGTCGGCCAGCGGCGAGCCGCAGAGCGTGCTGGACGCGATCAAGGCGGGCGCCACCGGTTACCTGGTCAAGTCGGCCGCGCCGGCCGAGTTCCTGGACGCGGTGCGCCGCACGGCGGCCGGCGAGCCGGTCTTCACGCCGGGCCTGGCCGGGCTGGTGCTGGGGGAGTACCGGCGGCTGGCCGCCGCCCCGCACGACCCGGCACCCCGGCTCACCGAGCGGGAGACCGAGGTGCTGCGGCTGGTGGCCAAGGGCCTGTCGTACAAGCAGATCGCCGAGCGGCTCGGGCTGTCCCACCGGACGGTGCAGAACCACGTGCAGAACACGCTGGGCAAGCTCCAACTGCACAACCGGGTCGAGCTGACCCGCTACGCCATCGAGCGGGGCCTGGACGCCTGAGCGGCCGGCCCGGTCACGGGGTCGCCTCGGGCGGGAGCGTCTCGTGCACGGCCAGCTCCTCGGCGGTCGCCCCGCCACCGGCCGCGCCCGCGTCGTACCCGATGTTGTCGGTCTCCTGGTCGGTGTGCGCGCCCTCGTCCGGTTCGACCAGCCGGCCCACCTGGTGGTCGGCGATCGCGCCGAGCTGGCCGTGGTCGTAGATCGAGACCGCCGAGTGCGGGTCGGAGGTCGGGCCCGGGTCGATCACGTCGGCGTCGAACTGGGCCTGCGCGGCCGCCTCGTCGCTGTCCGCCTCCGCGGCGATGTCCGGGTCGACCGGGCCGGCGAGCGGGTCGTCGGCGGGCCGCTCGTACACCTCCCGCTGGAGCTTGTAGTCCAGCGACTCGCCGTCGAGCTGCTCCTCGGCGGTGGTCCCGTACCGGTCCACGGCCACCGGGTCGCGGTCGCCTGGGAGCTGGGCGGGCTCGGGGCCATCCGCCTCCCGCCCGGTCAGCACGTCGTCTTTGGCCGTCGAGTCGTCGTCGGCGGTGTCGGGCAGACCCTCCGCCTCCGGGTCGGACACGGGGGTGGGGTACTCGTCGTCGCGCATGACCGGTCACTACCCGCCGAGCTGACCGCACTAACCGGGTCCGGCGGCGTGGATCGGGAGGAACGGGGAGAAAAGGGCCGACGGTCGGGTTGTCCGGCCCGATCGCCGGTCAACCGCGGAAGGCGGCCTCGTCCTCGGCGCGCAGGACGCACCAGACGACCTTGCCGTCCGGCAGCGGGGTGCTGCCCCAGCGCCGGGCGACCGTGTCGATGAGCAGCAACCCACGGCCACCGGTCGAGGTGAGCGGGGCCAGCCCGGCGTACGCGGGCAACCGGGCCGAATGGTCGCGGACCGCCAGGTGCAGGGCGCTGACTTGCGGGGCCACCCGGACGGTCATCGGCGTCCCGGCGTGGGCGACCACGTTGTTCACCAGCTCGGTGACCGCGATGCACCCGGGCTCGGCCAGCTCCGGCACACCCCACCGGGCACAGCCGTCGGTGAGCAGCGCCCGGACCTCGCGGGCCGCCCCCACCGCCGGGGGCAGGTCCGTGGCCAGCACGGCCGCGAGCGGCGCGCCGGCCAGCGCCGCCCGCGCCTCGTCCAGGGACGGATAGACCGGGGCGGCCTCACCGGCGCGGCCCGCCGGGTCGAGCACCAGCACGCCGGCGGCCGGCCAGTCGGCCACCGTGCGGTGCACGTCGTCGATGGCGGCGCGGGCCCCGGGGTGGGCGATCCGGACCTCGGACAGGTCGACGATCACCGGCCCCGGCCGCTGCCAGAGCAGGGCGAGCAGCGCCTCCCGGACGGCGTCGACGCCGGCCAGGTCGAGCACGCCGGTCAGCCTGACGACCGTGGAGGATTCGTCCGTCTCCACCAGGCAGCGCACGTCCATCGGCATGATCGTCCCATTGTGCCTGCCCGGCCCGGCCCACGCATCCGACCGGTGGGCGCGGTCCATCAGCGGTCCGTCCGTCCGCGCCGGGTCAGGGCGGCCAGGGTGCCCACCGCGGTGCCCGCGGCGGCCAGCCCGAAGGCCGCGGTGATCCGGACCAGCTGCCGGCGCCGGCCGTGCCAGCCGCCGGTCCGTTCGGCCTCCGCGTGCGGGTTGAACAGGTTGCCGGTGCTGTTCAGGCGGAGGCCGGGGCCGAACTGGGTGCGCGCGGTGTACCAGCCGAGCGCGCGCTCGGTCAGCGCCGGCGCGAGCCGCCACTGCAGCCCGACGAGCCTTGCGGCGCCCCCGGCGTACGCCTCGCGGCGCGGCCGGCGCAGCAGTCGCACGATCGTCTCGGCGACCATCTCCGGCGGGTAGACCGGCGGGGGCGGGGTCAGCTCATGCCGGCTGTGGTTGGCGGCGTGCCGGAAGATCGGGGTGTCGATGCTGGCGGGCAGCACGGTACAGATGGAGATGTTGGCCCGGCCGGTGACCCGCAGCTCCTGCCGGACCGTGTCGGCCAGCCCGCGGATGCCGTGCTTCGTCGCGTTGTACGCCGACTGGTAGGGCATCGCCACCTCGGCCAGCACCGACGCGTTGTTGACCAGGACCCCGCCGCCCGCCGCCTCGAGCCAGGGCAGCGCCGCCTTGGTCCCGTACACCGTGCCGAGCAGGTTCACCGCCACCACCCGGCGGAACTCCTCCACCGGGATCTCGTCGAAGAGCCCCGCCACGCCCACCGCCGCGTTGTTGATCCAGGCGTCGATCCGGCCGAACTCCGCCGCCGCCCGCGCGGCGAGCCGCTCCACGGCCACCGGATCGGTGACGTCGGTGGGCACGACCAGCGCCTGTCCGCCCAGTCCTCGGCAACGGTCGGCGACCCGGCGCAACGCCTCCTCGGTCCGGGCCGCCAGCACCACGTCGGCGCCCCGCCGGGCCAGCTCGTACGCGGTGGCCGCGCCGATGCCGCTGGACGCGCCGGTGATCACCACCGTGGCGTCGCCGAGGTCGCGGGTGAGCGGCATTCCTCGCCGGTACCCCCGGCCGGGGGCGATCATGCCGCCGGGATCGCCCGGATCGCGGCCCGGCCCACCTCGCGCCGGTCCGTCGGTCCGCTCCCGATCTGCCAGGTTTCGGCGCACCAGGGCCGGGTTAATGGGACCCTCTGACCGGAGGACCCACCGTAGAACGCATGGAGGTGCACCATGCGCGTCGGCCTTGTGTGTGCGCACGCCGGCCCGTCCGTCGACGGTCCCACCGTCGGCACCCACCAGCACATCGCGCGGGTGGCGGCCGAGCTCGCCGCACGGGGTCACGGCGTCCGGGTCTACGAGCGCCGCGACGAGTCCGGGCAGCCGGAGTGCGTCGAGGTGGACGGCTACCGGCTGGAGCGGGTGCCGGTCGGTCCGCCCAGCCCGCTGCCCACCGCCGAGCTGGTCCCGCACGTGTCCGACTTCGGTCGCTGGCTGGCGCAGCGGTGGCACGGTGACTGGACGCCCGAGGTGGTGCACGGGCACTACTGGGTCGGCGGCCTGGCCGCCGCGCACGCCGTACGGGAGACCGACATACCGGTCGTGCAGACCTTCCATTCGCTCGGCGTCGAGCAACTGCGCCATCTCGGCCGGCGGTACGACGGGCCGGGGGAGCGGATCCCGCTGGAACGGGCGCTGACCCGGGCGGTGGACATCGCGGTCGCGCAGTGCAACGACGAGGTCGACGAGTTGACTCGGATGGGGCTGCAGCGCACCTCCGTGGCGATGGTGCCGACCGGGGTGGACACCGAGCAGTTCCACCCGGACGGCGAGGCGGCGCCCCGGGACCAGCGCTCCCGCATCCTCTCCGTCGGTGGGCTCTCGCCGGCGCACGGCCACGAGGACCTGATCCGGGCGATGCGGCTGGTCGGCGACGCCGAGCTGGTGATCGCCGGCGGCCCGCCCGCCGAGCGGCTCACCGACCACGCGGAGGCGCGCCGGCTGCGCGAGCTGGCCGAGCAGACCGGGGTGGCCGAGCAGGTGAAGCTGGTGGGCGCGGTACCGCACGACCAGATGGCCACCTGGTACCGCTCCGCCGACGTGGTCGCCTGCACCCCGCACTACTCGTCCGCCGGGCGGGTGTCGCTGGAGGCGATGGCCTGCGGGGTGCCGGTGGTCGGTTACGCGATGGGCGGCATCGCCGACGCGGTGGTCGACGAGGTGACCGGGCGGCTCGTCCCGCCCGGCGACGTCCGGGTCCTCGGGGTCACCCTGCGCCGGCTGCTCGCCGACAACGCCGGGCGGTTCGCGTACGGGCACGCCGCCGTGGATCGGGTCCGGTGCAGCTACACGTGGGAGCGGACGGCCGGCGCGCTGGAGCGGCTCTACGAACGGGTGGTGGGCCGGCGCAAGCCGGTCGAGGCGGCCTAGCGGCCTGACTCGGCGGCGGCGCCGGCGCCGATCATCGGGCGCTCCCGGTCGCGGGCGACCGCGTGGTGGTGCTGCGGCTCGGCGTACCGGGTCAGGCCGACCACCGACACCAGCGTGGCCAGGAAGCCGATCCCGGCCAGCCACTCCCGTCCGGGCCAGATCCGGTCGTTGAGCAGCAGCAGGCCGATGATCGCCGCGGGCACCGCCCCGGCGGCGTCCATCGCGGCCACCGCGGCGGTGGTGGAGCCGCGCTGCATCGCCAGGCCGAGCAGCAACTGCCCGACCACCGAGTGGGCGACCAGCAGATACAGCAGCGGGTCGCGGACGAACGCTTCCACGGTGTCGGCCGAGGCGAGCGGCCGGGCGGCCACCGCCGCGGCGGAGAACGCCATCCCGGCCAGCGAGCCGAGCGCCACCGAGCCGGGCGCGCCGTGCAGCCGGGCGGCGAAGAAGCCGAGCACGCCGATCAGCCCGAGCGCCCCGGCCAGGCCGATCAGCCCGGCGGTGCCGAGCTGCCGCGACGGCGCCGGCTGGGCGGCCAGCACCAGCGCGGTGATCCCGCCGAAGAGCAGCCCGAGCAGCGCGATCTCGGCGGCCGGCAGGCGCCACTTGAGCACCAGCACGCCGAGCAGGGCGGTCACCCCGAGCCCGGCCGCCACGCTGGCCTGGACCAGGAACAGCGGCAGGTCGCGGCGGGCCAGGAAGGCGAACACGAAGCCGGTGACCTGGCACAGCAGGCCGACCAGGTAGGTGCGGTGGCTGGCCAGCCGGAGCAGCAGCCCGGGGTCGAAGGTGTGGTGCACGGTGGTCCGCGCCGCGGCCACCGACTGGAGCAGGTTGGCGAAGCCGTACGCGACGATCATGGCCGCGAGGAAGCACCAACCGGAGGACACCACCTGGCGAGGATAGAGGCTACCGGCGGGTCAGCGCGCGGCCGGCCGACCGAGCCGGGCCAGGATGTCGTCGTGCAGCGCGCCGTTCGTCGCGATCGCGCTGTTCTCGCCGCCCGCCGGCGCCGGCCGCCCGGACAGGTCCGTGAACGTCCCGCCCGCCTCGGTGACGATCGGGACCAGCGCCGCGATGTCCCAGAGCGACAGCTCCGGCTCCACCATCACGTCCAGCGCCCCCTCGGCCAGCAGCATGTAGCCGTAGAAGTCGCCGTACGCCCGGCTGCGCCAGACGTCCCGCATGAGCTGGAGCATGGCGTCCAGCCGGTCCGCCTCCTCCCAGCCGGTCAGCGACGAGTAGCAGAAGCTGGCATCGGCGAGCTCACCGACGGCGGAGACCCGGATCGGCGTGCCGGCGGCCAGGTCGGGGCCGGCGTACGCGCCCGCGCCGAGCGCGGCCCACCAGCGCCGGCCCAGCGCCGGGGCGGAGACCAGGCCGAGGACCGGGCGGTCCCCCTCCAGCAGGGCGATCAGGGTGCCCCAGACCGGCACGCCCCGGACGAAGTTCTTGGTGCCGTCGATCGGGTCGATCACCCAGCGCCGCCCGTCCGGGCCGGTGGCGGGCTGCTCGCCGTACTCCTCGCCGAGCAGGCCGTCGCCCGGCCGGTGCTCGCCCAGCAGGGCCCGGATGCTCCGCTCCACGGCGGTGTCCGCGTCGGAGACCGGGGTCAGGTCGGGCTTCGCCTCGACCCGCAGGTCGAGGGCGCGGAACCGGGCCGTGGAGACGGCGTCGGCGGCGTCCGCGAGCAGGTGGGCGAGGGCGAGGTCGTCGGCGTACCCGGTCATGCCGGACACGCTATCGGTCGCCGGACCGGCGGCCATAATTCGGCCTCCGCGCCGCCAGGCGGCGCTCCGGACCGAATGAAGGCCGGGCGGCCATACAATTCGGCCTCCGCGCCGCCAGGCGGCGCTCCGGACCGAATGAAGGCCGGGCGGCCATACAATTCGGCCTCCGCGCTGCCAGGCGGCGCTTCGGACCGAACGAAGGGCGGGCGCACCCGGTCCGGCCCCCGGCGGACCGGCTCACTCCTCGCCGGGGCCCCGCCGGTTCGGCTCCCGGGGGTCGACCTCGCCGCTGCGGGAGGCCAGCAGGCGGCGGTACGAGGCCAGCCGGCGCGGGTCGGCCTTGCCGGCAGCCACCCAGGCGTCCAGCGCGCAGTCCACCTCGTCGGCGGTGTGCGGGCAGTTCGCCGGGCAGTCGACAGTCGCCTCCACCAGGTCGGGGAAGCCGTGCAGCAGGCTCTCCGCGGAGACGTGCGCCAGCCCGAAGCTGCGCACCCCGGGGGTGTCGATGATCCAGCCCTCGGCGGCATCCGGCAGCCGCAGCGCCACCGCACTGGTCGAGGTGTGCCGGCCCCGGCCGATCGCGCTGACCGTGCCGACCGCCCGGTCGGCCTCCGGCACCAGGCGGTTGACCAGCGTCGACTTGCCCACCCCGGAGTGCCCGACCAGCACCGAGACCCGCCCGGCGAGCAGCGCGCGCAGCGCGTCCAGCGGGGAGTCCGGCCGGATCAGCACGTACGGCAGTTCCAGCTCGGTGTAGTAGTCGAGGACCGCCTCGGGGCCGGCCAGGTCGGCCTTGGTGAGGCAGAGCAGCGGCTCGATGCCGGCGTCGTACGCGGCCACCAGGCAGCGGTCGATGAACCCGGTACGCGGTGGCGGGTCGGCCAGCGCGCTGACGATCACGAGTTGGTCGGCGTTGGCCACCACGACCCGCTCCAGCCGCCCCTCGGCGGTGGTCGCGTCGTCCTCGGCGGTACGCCGCAGCACGGAGGTGCGCTCGGCGATCCGGACGATCCGGGCCAGCGCGCCGGGCGCGCCCGAGGTGTCGCCGACCAGCCCGACCCGGTCACCCACCACCACCGACTTGCGGCCCAGCTCGCGGGCGCGCATCGCGGTGACGGTCGGGGCGTCCGGCCCGGCGTCGGGGAGCACGCAGGTGTACCGCCCCCGGTCGACGGCGATCACGAACCCGTCGACCGCGTTCTCGTGGCGGGGCCGGGTCCGGGTGCGCGGGCGCGAGGACTTCCCGGGCCGGACCCGGACGTCGTCCTCGTCGTACTCCCGTCGCCTGGTCGCCAGGACATCCCCCCGTCGGGTCAGCTCTTGCCGGTCACCATCCCTGACCATAGTGCCGGGAACTCGGGCATGGTCTTCGAGGTGCACGTCACGTCGTCCACCTCGATGCCGGGGACGGCCAGCCCGGCGACCGCCGCGGCGTGCGCCATCCGGTGGTCGGCGTACGTCCGGAAGGTCCCGCCACGCAGCGGGCGGGGCCGGATCTCCAGCCCGTCGACGGACTCGGTGATGTCCGCACCCAGCGCGGCGAACTCCTTGGCCAGGGCGGCGATCCGGTCGGTCTCGTGCCCCCGGATGTGCCCGATCCCGGTCAGCCGGGACGGCGAGTCGGCGAGCATCGCCAGCGCGGTCAGCGCCGGGGTCAGCTCGCTGACGTCGGAGAGGTCGGCGGCCAGGCCGTGCACGCTGCCGGTGCCCCGGACGGTCAGCCCGGCGGTGGTCAACGTCACCTCGCCGCCCATCCGGGTCAGCAGCGTGCGGAGCTGCTCGACCGGCTGCATGCTGCTGCGCGGCCAGCCCTGGAGGGTCACCTCGCCACCGGTGACCAGCGCGGCGGCGAAGAACGGCACGGCACCGGAGAGGTCCGGCTCGATCTCCCAGCCGCGCCCGGTCAGCGGGCCGGGCTCGACCACCCACACGTCGGGGACGGCGTCGTCGACCGCGGCCCCGGCGGCCCGGAGCATCTGCACGGTCATCCGCAGGTGCGGTGCGGACGGGACCGGCGGCCCCTCGTGCCGGACCACCACGCCCCGGTCGAAGCGGGGCGCGGCCAGCAGCAGCCCGGAGACGAGCTGGCTGGAGGCGGAGGCGTCGATGACCACCTCGCCACCGGCGACCCGGCCGGCGCCGAGGACCGCCAGCGGCAGGCTGCCCGCCGCCGGCGTGTCGATGCGTACGCCGAGCGCGCGCAGCGCCCCGATCAGCGGGCCGAGCGGGCGGACCCGGGCCTGCGGGTCGCCGTCGAAGGTGACCCGGCCCTCGGCGAGCCCGGCCACCGGGGGCAGGAAGCGCATCACCGTGCCGGCCAGGCCGACGTCGACGTGGGCCGGGCCGACCAGCTGGTGCGGCCGGACCAGCCAGCGCTCGTCGTCGGAGGTCGACACGTGCGCGCCCAGCTCGCGCAGCCCGCCGGCCATCAGCTCGGTGTCCCGGGCACGTAGCGGCCGGTCGAGCGTCGACGGGCCGCTGGCCAGCGCGCTGAGCACCAGCGCCCGAGCGGTCATGGACTTGGAGCCCGGCAGGCGCAGCGTGGCGCCGACCGGGTCGGTGGCGGTCGGTGCGGTCCACGGCTGCGGCGGCCGGCTCGCGGTCAGGTTCCCCACGCTCACATTCTGCCAAGTCCCGGGACCGGTGGAGCTGCCCGTTCTGCCTGCTCCCGGTTGGCGGGACAGCCGGAACCCGGGCGGCGGGTTAGCGTGTGCGCCATGTGCGGGAGGTACGCGACGAGCAGGAGCGCGGGCGACCTGAGCGCGCTGTTCGAGTCGTCCGACGAGACCGGCGCCGGGGTCGGCCCGGACTTCAACGTCGCCCCCACCGACCCGGTGCCGTTGGTCCGGCTGACGCCGGAGGGGCACCGGGTGCTCTCCGTGGGCCGCTGGGGGCTGATCCCGCACTGGTCCCGCACCGCCGCCGGCGCCGCCCGCATGATCAACGCGCGGGCGGAGACCGTCGCCACCAGCCGGGCGTACGCTCCGTCCTTCGCCCGCCGGCGCTGCCTGGTCCCGGCCGACGGCTGGTACGAGTGGGTGCGCGAGCCGGGTGGCCGCCGGCAGCCGTACTACATGACCCCGACGGACGGCTCGGTGCTGGCGTTCGCCGGCATCTGGTCGGTCTGGGAGTCGGCGGGGCACGACCTGCTCACCTTCAGCGTGCTGACCACCGCGGCGGTCGGCGAGCTGGCCGAGGTGCACGACCGGATGCCGTTGCTGCTGCCCCGGGAGCGGTGGGCGTCCTGGCTCGCTCCGGGCGGCGAGACCGGGGCGCTGCTCGCTCCGCCCGCCGCGGAGTGGCTCGCCGGGCTGGAGGTCCGCCCGGTCTCGCCGGCGGTCGGCGACGTGCGCAACGACGGTCCCGAACTCACTGCCCGGGTGCCTGCGCGCCGAGAGGAGATCGGCTCGGAAATGACCTTGTTCTGATGATCGTCAGCACATTGTCGTGTGCTGATTTGCCGGGGTTGCGCCTGAAACGTCGCCCGGTTGTTTAGCCGTGTTTGCGGCAGAGTCTTGTCCCCGTGTCCGAAAGTGCGATAAAACACAGCGCCGGTGTTGGGCGTCTGTTCGCACGGGGCGGATGACACCCATCGATCCACCATGATCATTTGCCGGTCCCACGGGGGAGGTGGGTGTATTGACACGGGCGCGTATGCCCCGCCCGCACGAAGTCGCCGCCGCACGACGAGATCCGCGACTGCTGCGGGCTCTGCACGAGCGGCGACAGGACGACGCGTGGCGGACCAGAGGAACCTGCCAGAGTGTGGACCCGGAAACGTTCTTTCCGGCACCCAACGAACCGGCCGACGCGGCCGTTGCGCTCTGCCGCAGTTGTGACGTCCAGGGATCCTGCCTGGCCTGGGCGCTGGAGGTGGGCGACTGCCACGGCGTCTGGGGTGGCACGACCCCACGCGAGCGGCGGGCCATGCTCGTCGCCTGGCGCAGCGAGGTGCAGCCGGATCCGGACGCGGCCGACGAGGCCGGCCCGCCGGTCCGGGATCAACTGCTCACCCTGGTGCCGTCGCGCTGACGCCGTGCACCGCCCGCTCCCCGCATCGGGGCGCGGGCGGTGGCGTCAGCGGCGGCCCACGGCCACGGACCCGCCGGGCAGGGTGCTGCCGACCCGCTACACCCTCGACGGTGGTGACTGCCGGCGCCCGCGGGTAGCACGGGCCCGCGGTGCGGCGGAACCCGCTGCGGCGAACCGCCGCGGGTCGGACCGGACCGGCGAAGAACGTGCCGGGTGGGGCGGGCGGCGTCGGCCGTGCGGAGAATGGGCGGGTGCGGCACAGCGACGAGATCGAGACGCCCCGCGGGCCGGCCCGCGCCGACACCGACGTGCCGGCCGGCCCGGTGGACACCCTGCTGGTGCTCGGGCACGGCGCGGGCGGTGACGTCGACGCCCCCGACCTGGAGGCGGTCCGCGACGCGGTGACCGAGGCCGGGGTGGGCGTCATCCGGGTGACCCAGCCCTACCGGGTCGCCGGGCGGCGTGCTCCGGCCCCGGCCGGCCACCTCGACGAGGCGTGGACGGTCGTGCTGGCCGCCCTCCGGGCCCGCCATCCCGATGTGGCCCGCTGGGTGGTGGGTGGCCGTTCCAGCGGCGCCCGGGTCGCCTGCCGGACGGCCGGTGCCGTCGGCGCGGCCGGGATCGTCGCGCTGGCGTTTCCGCTGCACCCACCGGGGCGCCCGGAGCGCTCGCGCGCCGACGAGCTGTCCGCCGGTCTGCCCACCCTGGTGGTCAACGGCGACCGGGACCCGTTCGGCGTGCCCGCCCCGGCGCCCGGCGTCGACGTGGTGGTCCGCCCAGGGGAGCGGCACGACCTGCGGGTCGATCCGGCGGGCACCGCCGCGGTGGTCCGCGACTGGCTGCGCGCCCGAGGTTGGACGCCCGCCTGACGTCGCCCGCCACCCGGATCCGGCCCGAGCGTGGCCTCCCCGTCCGATTGAGGGGACTACTTCCCGGATTGGCGGGGTCTGCGGGGGCGTGACCGTCGGTGGCGGCGGGTCGTTGCATCGGATGGTGTCGGACGCCCGCGGTTCGGGCGTCGGAGGCCATCCTCCCAGGCCCTTCCTGGTCCCAGCGTCGGTCGCGGTCGACGCCGGGGCCAGGAACGGCGGGTGGCGGAATGTGGCGACCCACGGCGCGCGTTACTACCCCCGGACGCCATTTCCAGCCGAGGGGGGTGACCGGTGCCGACCGAGACGCGGAGCCGGGAGCGGGACGAACGGGACGCGCGGCAGCTCAGGCAGCTGCTCGACGCGCCGGAGTGGCCCGCGGAAGTGCCGGTGGTGGTGAGTGCCAGCACACCGGCCGGAAGTGAATCTGTGGGCAGGCGGGTACGCGTATCCTCGGCGGGGAAGCATCCGACGCGAGGGGACGTGTGGTTGACCACCGAGAAGACGGACGAGCGCAGGGCCCGCTTCGAGCGGGACGCGATGCCCTTCGTCGATCAGCTCTACGCTGCCGGGCTGCGGATGACGCGGAACCCGGCGGATGCCGAGGATCTGGTCCAGGAGACGTACCTGAAGGCGTACGCCGCCTTCCACCAGTTCGAGCAGGGCACCAACCTGAAGGCCTGGCTCTACCGGATCCTGACCAACACCTACATCAACTCCTACCGGAAGCGGCAGCGCCAGCCCGTCCAGGCGCCCACCGACGAGATCACCGACTGGCAGCTCGCCGAGGCCGAGTCGCACACCTCCAGCGGGCTGCGCTCGGCGGAGACCGAGGCGCTCGACCGGCTGCCGGACAGCGACGTCAAGGAGGCCCTCCAGCAGCTGCCGGAGGAGTTCCGCCTGGCGGTCTACCTGACCGACGTCGAGGGCTTCTCCTACAAGGAGGTCGCCGACATCATGGGCACCCCGATCGGCACCGTGATGTCGCGGCTGCACCGCGGCCGTCGTAATCTGCGCAAGCTGCTCGAGCAGTACGCGGCGGAGCGTGGGTTCAGCGCAGCGCCGAAGGGTTCGACCGCTGCCGCCAGCCGGGAGGTGTGACCGTGAGCTGTGGAGATCCGCACGAGACGGACTGCCGGGAAGTGCTTGCGGAGGTCTACCTCTACCTGGACCTGGAGTGCGCCGAGGAGCGGCGCCTGCTGATCCGGCACCACCTGGACGAGTGCGGGCCGTGCCTGCGCGAGTACGGCATCGAGCAGGAGGTGAAGGCGCTGGTCGCCCGCTGCTGCGGCAACGAGATCGCGCCCGAGCAGTTGCGCGAGCGACTGCGGGTCCGCCTGACCGAGCTGGTGGTCTTCGAGACCACCGAGTCCCGCGAACTCGCCGACTGAGCGAGCGCGACCAGCTGAAGACACCGGTGGCCCGGGTCCGATCGGACCCGGGCCACCGGTCTGTCCGGCCACCGGCCGGCACGGTCGCTGATCCGGCGTACGCCGACGATCAGGAGTTGGGGCGCTTGCCGTGGTTCGCGCCGCTCTTCTTGCGGGCCTTCTTCTTGCGGGCCTTCTTCGCCATGCTCTGCCTCCTTGTGCTGGTCACGGTCCGGCCGCGGCGAGCGCGGCGGAGGTCGCGTACCGGTGCTCCGGGCGCCGGAGACCGACCCGCTGATGCTAGTGCCGGTGGCGGTCGCCAGGCTCCGGTGGGGGCGGAACCGACGGGTCGCCCCGCTCTCGGGCCCGGTCATGATTGGATACCGTTCGCAGCAGCCGGTGGAGAGGGAGGGCCTGGAGATGGCCGAGGAGATCCGCGCCGAGATGGTGGCGAACGTCTGGAAGGTCGTCGCGTCGGCCGGGGACACCGTGTCCGAAGGGGACACGCTGGTGATCCTGGAGTCGATGAAGATGGAGATCCCGGTGGTCGCCGAGTCCGACGGCGTCGTGCAGCAGATCGCGGTCAACGAGGGTGACGTGGTGCAGGACGGCGACCTGATCGCGGTGATCGGTTGAGCGGCCTCCTGGTCCGCCGGGCGGAGCCGGCCGACCATCCGGCGGTGGCGCGCCTGACGGTCGCCGCCTACGAGGCGGACGGCCAGCTCAAGGGCGAGAACGGCTACGGCCTGGTGCTCGCCGACGTGGCCACCCGGGCGGAGACCGGCGAGGTGCTGGTCGCCGTCGACGAGGCCACCGGCGAGGTGCTCGGCTCGGTGACGTTCGTGCTGCCCGGCTCCCCGTACGCGGAACTGTCCGGTCCCGGTGAGGCCGAGTTCCGGATGCTCGCGGTCGATCCGGCCGCGCAGGGGCGCGGGGCCGGAGTGGCCCTGGTCCGGGCCTGCGTGGCGCGGGCCACCGAGCTCGGCTGCACGGCCGTGGTGATCTGCGTACGCAGCGGCATGGCCGCCACCGCACACCGGCTCTACGAGCGGCTGTGCTTCGTCCGGGTGCCGGAGAAGGACTGGTCGCCGCTGCCCGGCGTGCAGCTGCTGGGCCTGCGGTTGGACCTCACCGCAGGCGACTGACCGGGGTCGCAGCCGGTCAGTCGCCGTCGGCGATCCGCGCCAGCAGCTCGTCGGCCACCTCGAGGGAGATCTTCCGGCGGTCGTCGTCGGTGATGTGCGGCGTGCGTACCGCGAACCAGCTGCTGTGCACCGCGAACAGGGTCAGCGCGGCCCGGAGCTGGGCGGCCGGCGACTCGTCGCCCCGGCACAGCTCGTTGGCCAGCCGCATCATCCGCTCCCGCATCTGCTGGCCGGCGGCGAGGCTCTTCAGCACGGTCTGGTTCTGCTCGAAGAAGCGCATGACCGCCGGCAGTTCGCCGGCGAACATGGTGTCCGCGTACTGGGCGATCAGGACACGGCGGGTGGCCAGGGTGGCGGGCTGGGTCTGCGCCCACTCGATCAGCTCGTCCATCCGGCGTAGCCGGTCCTCGACGAAGCTGTTGACGATCTCGTCCTTGCTCTTGAAGTGGTAGTAGAGCGCAGCCTTCGTCACCCCGAGCCGCTCGGCGATCTCCCGCAGCGAGGTCTTCTCGTACCCTTGCTCGGTGAAGAGCTCCAGCGCGACGGCCTGGATGCGTTCCCGCGTGCCGCCTGTGCTCTCCCTCACCCTGACCACCTATCTCGCTTGACGACTTTCCGACACCAACTTACCGTGCGGCTAGTAAGGTAACTAGCCGGGCGGCAAGTAAGTCGGTCACAAATCTTCGGGGGAGCTTACCCATGAGTCAATCAGCCGAGGCGATAGCGCGACCCAATGTCCGGGTCGTGCTGTTCGGCCTGATGATCGCGATGATGCTCGCGATGCTCGACAACATGATCGTCAGCACCGCGCTGCCGCGGATCGTCTTCGAGTTCGGCGGGGCCGACCACTTCACCTGGGTGGTCACCGCGTACGTGCTGGGCACCACGGTCTCCACCCCGATCTGGGGCAAGCTCGGTGACCTCTACGGCCGCAAGGCGGTCTTCCTGACCTCCGTGGTCATCTTCCTGATCGGCTCGGCGCTGTGCGGCATGTCCGGCTCGAGCCTCCTCGGCGGCGTCGACGACGGCATGATCGAGCTGATCGCGTTCCGGGCCGTCCAGGGTCTCGGCGCCGGTGGCCTGATGGTCGGCGTGATGGCGATCATCGGTGACCTGGTGCCGCCCCGGGAGCGGGGCCGCTACCAGGGCATGATCGCCGGCATCATGGCGATCGCCATGGTGGCCGGCCCGCTGGTCGGCGGCTTCATCACCGACCACCTCTCCTGGCGCTGGGCGTTCTACGTCAACCTGCCGCTCGGCGGCGTGGCGTTGCTGCTGCTGGCCACCACGATGCACCTGCCGAAGTACCGCACCGAGCACAAGATCGACTGGCTGGGCGCGGCGCTGCTCTCCGTCGGCATCACCGCGATCGTCCTCGTCACCACCTGGGGCGGCAACGAGTACGACTGGACCTCCCCGCAGATCCTCGGCCTCGCCGCCCTGGCCGCGGTGACCCTGGCGCTCTTCGGCCTCGTCGAGCGGCGGGCGCCCGAGCCGATCCTGCCGCTGGGGCTCTTCGCCAACCGGAACTTCGCCGTCATCTCGGTGATCGGCTTCCTGCTCGGCTTCGCGATGTTCGGCTCGATGAACTTCCTGCCGCTGTACCAGCAGACCGTGCAGGGTGCCTCGGCCACCAACAGCGGCCTGCTGCTGCTCCCGCTGATGTTCGGCATGCTGGTGGTCTCGCTGGTGGTCGGCCGGGTCATCACCAAGACCGGTCGCTACCGCGCCTTCCCGATCATCGGTGGCGTGGTGATGGCCGCCGGCATGGGCCTGCTGACCCTGCTGGACGTTGGCACCAGCAAGGTCGAGTCCTCGCTCTACATGATCGTGCTCGGCGTCGGCATGGGCTTCCTCATGCAGACGACGATGCTGATCGCGCAGAACAGCGTGGAGCAGAAGGACCTGGGTGCGGCGAGCGGCGCGGCGACCTTCTTCCGCTCGATCGGCGGCTCGTTCGGCGTCGCGCTGTTCGGCGCGATCTTCGCCAACCGGCTCGCCGACTCGGCCGCCGGTCCCGCGTTCGCCGGCGGACAGGGTGGCGAGGGCGGCGCCATGGACCTGGAGAAGCTCAAGCAGCTCACCGGGCCGATGCGTGAGGTCGTCCTCGGCGGGCTCTCCGACGCCATCTCGCACGTCTTCGTCTGGGCGGTGTTCCTCACCGTCGCGGTGCCGGTGCTCGCCTGGTTCATCAAGGAGGTCCCGCTCCGCTCGTCGAACGACGTCCGGCCGGCGGACGGCACCCCCGAGGACCAGGCCGAGGCCGCCCTCGGCAGGGCTCCCGTCGCCTGACGCACGCGCCGCGGCCACGCCGACCCCTTCCCGGGGTACGGCGTGGCCGCGCCGCGTACCGGCCCCTTGATCGACTCCGGGTCGCCGGTCAGGTGCGGCCGAGGAGGGCGGCGAAAAGGCGGCGGAGGCGCGTGAACAGACCTGGCCGGGGTGGGGCGTCGGCGGGGCCGCGGATCAGCTCGCGGGCCAGGTCGCGGGTCGCCGGGTCGAGGTCCGGGGTGGCCAGCGCCAGGTGGGCCAGCGAGGTGGCGATCGGCACCCGGCGTTCGCGGGCCACGGCCGCCACGTCGGCGATCCGCTCGGCCACCACCGCGGCCACGTCGGAGCGTACGGCGGGGTCGACCCAGGCGGCGGTGACGAGGGCGAACAGTGCCGCCTCGGTGATCCAGTCCTCCACCCCCCAGACCAGCTCCACCAGCACCCGGCGGCGGGTCGACTCCGCCCACGGTTCGTCGGTGCGGTGGTGCAGCAGCCCGAGGCAGGTCCAGACCTGCACACAGCGCACCCAGAGCGACGGGTCCTGACCGGCGAGCACCCGGCCCAGCGCGGTGACCGGCGGCTCGGGTGGATGCACCAGCAGGCCGAGCAGGTCGGCCAGCTCCAGGGTGGCCAGCCCGACCGCGCCGTCGTACGCGGCCGGCGGGTGGGGCCAGGCCGGGTGGGCGAGCTGCCGGATCCGCTCCGCCGCCTCGGCCGACGGGCTGGGCACGGTGGGCGCGGCGATCGTGCCCTCGTACCGCCACAGCTGGCAGGTGGTGGCCCGGCGGGGTTCCCGCGGGTCCGGGTCGGCGACGGCGAGCACCTCCACGTCCAGCCCCGGCACGGCCGCCGTTGCGGTACGCATGGCGCTCGGCGGTTCCAGCGCGTCGAGGCGTACGGCGACCCGGGCGGCGCCCTCGGCGGCGAGGGCCTGCCGCAGCGCGTCCAGCACCGGCCCGCCGGCCGGGGTCACCTGCCCGAGCCAGGGGCGGCTGCGGCAGCACTCGGCCAGGTCGCCGTGCTCGTGGGTGTCGTCGGGGTGGTCGCGGACGAAGTCGGCGAGGGCGACCAGGTGGGCGACGTCCGCGTCGCGCTGGAAGCGCAGCCGGTGCGCGGTGTGCACCGCGCAGTCGAACGTGGGGTCCTTGGCGAGTGCCCGGTCGATCCAGTCCAGCGCCTCGTCCAGCCGGCCGTTGTCCGCCAGGGTGCCGGCGATGTCGGCGTACACCGCGAGGTCGTCGGGGTCGAGTGTGACCGCTCGGCCGAGCGCGGCGAGCGCGTCCCGGGTCCGGCCGGCGCTGCGGTACGCGTACCCGAGCCACACCTCGCCGAGCTTGGTCGGCTGTGCGCGTACCCCGCGGGCCGCCCAGGTGACGGCGAGGGCGACCTCGCCGAGGCGCCGGGCCAGCGCGGACGCCGCGCCCAGCAGCAGCGCGTGCCCGGGGTGCGCGGTGACCGCGTTGCGGGCCAGCACGAGGTACGGCCGCAGCGGGTCGCGGAGGCGGCGGGGGACCGGGTCGGGCACCGCCGCGCAGATCTGCATGAGGATCCGGGCGGTGCGTTCGGGGTCGAGCCGTTCGGGCAGGTCGGGGGCCGTCACCCAGGGCACCCCGGCCCAGTCGGCACCGGGCGCGTAGCCGGTCGCGGCGGCCAGCAGGTCGAGCCCCTCGGCGGGGTGCCCGGTGGCGGCGAGCAGGTGGGCGCGGGCCACCACCGCGCCGACGAAGGCGTGGTGCCCGAGCGGGAAGAGCTCCAGGTCACCGCCGCTGGCTGCGGCCACCCGGGCGAGTGTCTCGTGCACCTCCGGCAGCGTCGGGGCCCGGACGAGAGCGGCGGCGACGTGGTCCGCGGCGTGCGGGAGGTTTCCGTCGGCCAGCGCCAGCCGGGCCAGCGCCAGCTCCTCCTGCGCGGCGAGCGCGGGGTCGTCCTCGGGCACGTCGTCCTCTCGGTGGTCGGTCCGCCAGCCGGGCAAGCCTAGGCGATCACCGGTCCGGGTGGTGATCTACTGCGCACTACTGCGCGTTCCGTTGCTCGTCACAGCCGAAAGGTGCAAGACTGAGCACGGATCGCGCGGCAATCGCGCAGAAGGGGGCCTTCCGTGACGCGTCCAGGGGCCGGCATGGCCGCCGACATCGAGGAGCAGCCGGCCGGCTACGACCGCCTGCTCTGCGCCGAGCACGCCGAGGCGATCGCCCGCGTCGCGGCGGTGATCGCCGAGCGCCGGCCCCGCCACGTGGTCTTCACCGCCCGGGGCACCTCCGACCACGCGGCGCTGTACGCCGCGTACCTGAGCGAGATCCGGCTCGGTCTGCCCGCCGGTCTCGCCTCGCCGAGCGCGATCACCGTCTTCGGCGCCCGGCCGGACCTGTCCGACGCCCTCGTGGTCGGCGTGAGTCAGAGCGGCGGCTCGCCGGACCTGGCCGAGGTGCTGCGGGTGGCCCGCGCCTCGGGCGCGCTCACCCTCGCCGTCACCAACAACCCCGACTCGCCGCTGGTCGGCACCGCCGAGCTGAGCGTGGACATCGCCGCCGGGCACGAGCGGGCGGTCGCGGCGACCAAGACGTACACGGCCGAGCTGCTCGCGCTGCTCATGCTGATCGAGGGGGTACGCGCCGGCGACGGGGTGCTCCCCGTCGAGGAGCGGGCCGCCCTCGCCCGCCTGCCCGAGCTGGCCGAACGCACCCTGTCCGACGCCACTCCGGCGCAGCTCGCCCCGCGCTACCGGTTCGCCGCCCAGCTCGTCACCACCGGCCGGGGGTACGCGTACCCGACGGCCCGGGAGGCGGCGCTCAAGCTGATGGAGACGTCGTACCTGCCGGCGCTCGCCTTCTCCGGCGCGGACCTGCTGCACGGCCCGCTCGCCATGACCGACCCGGACGTGCCGGTGCTCGCCGTGGTCGGTTCCGGCCCCGGCGGTGAGTCGATGCGCGAGGTGCTGCCCCGGCTCGGGGAGCGTCGTGCCGACGTGGTGGTGGTCGGCTCCGCCGACGTCGAGGTGACCGCCCGGATGGCCGTGCCCGAGGTCGACGAGCGGTACGCCCCGCTGCTGGACATCCTGCCGCTGCAGCGGCTGGCGCTGGCGCTGGCGCTGGCCCGGGGCGAGGACCCGGACGCTCCGCGCGGGTTGAAAAAGGTCACCGCGACGATGTGACGCCCGGCGTGGCACGCTGGTCAGCGTGTCCACCCTGCGCGACCTTGCCGAGGAGCACACCCAGCTCCGGCCGAGCGACATCGACCACCTGCACCGGATCGCCGGCGACTGGCAGCTGCTGTCCGACCTGTCCTTCGCCGACCTGCTGCTCTGGGTGCCGGTGGACGGCGACGGCACGTTCCTCTGCGTGGCCCAGGTCCGGCCCACGACCGCGCCGACCGCGTACCTCGACGACCAGGTCGGGCGGATCGTCGGCGGGCCGGAGGTGGCGCACCTGGACGTGGCCCACGGGCAGGGCCGGATCTGGCGGGAGGGCGACCCGGTCTGGTACGGCGACGTGCCCGCCCGGCACGAGGCGATCCCGGTGCGGCTGCGGACCGCCGACGGGGAGGCCGGCGAGGTCATCGCCGTGGTCGGCCGGGACACCAACCTGTCCACCGCGCGGACGCCCAGCCAGCTCGAACTGAACTACCTGACCACGGCCGACGACCTGGCCCAGATGATCGCCGACGGCACCTTCCCGCCGCCCCGGCACCCGGGCGAGACCACCTCGGCGCCCCGCGTCGGCGACGGGCTGGTCCGGCTCGACGCCAACGGCAAGGTCACCTACGCCAGCCCGAACGCGCAGTCCGCGTACCGCCGGCTGGGCTACGCCTCCCATCTGGTGGGGGAGGACCTGGCCAAGCTGCACCGCCGGCTGGCCGGCGACCCCCTCGAAGGCACCGACGCGGGCAACGCGGTGCTGGCCGCGCTGCGCGGTGAGGCCCCGCCCCGGCGGGAGATCGACGCCCGCGGCGCCACCATGCTCACCCGCGCCCTGCCCCTGATGCCGGCTGGCGTGCCGATCGGCGCGCTGGTGTTGGTCCGCGACATCACCGAGGTACGCCGCCGGGACCGCGCCCTGATCACCAAGGACGCCACCATCCGGGAGATCCACCACCGGGTGAAGAACAACCTGCAGACCGTCGCCGCGCTGCTCCGCCTCCAGGCCCGCCGGGTCGCCATGCCCGAGGCCCGGGTCGCCCTGGAGGAGTCGGTACGCCGGGTCGCCTCGATCGCCCTGGTCCACGAGACCCTCTCGATGTCCAGCGACGAGGCGGTCGAGTTCGACGGGATCGTGGACCGGGTGGCCAGCGCGGCCACCGAGGTCGCCGCCACCGAGGTGAGCGTCGGCATGCGCCGGCAGGGCAGCTTCGGCGTACTGCCGGCCGAGATCGCCACCTCGCTGGTGATGATCCTCAACGAGCTGCTGCTCAACGCCGTCGAGCACGGCTTCCCGGCCGGCGAGGAGGGTGCCGCCGGCCCGCGGGACGGGGCAGAGCCCGCGGTGGTGGTCTCCGCGCACCGGTTCCGCAAGCAGTTGCACGTCTCCGTCACCGACAACGGGCGCGGCCTGCCCGAGCAGTTCGACGCCGAGCGCGGCGGCAACCTCGGGCTGCAGATCGTCCGGGCCCTGGTCACCGGCGAGTTGCGCGGCACCATCGAACTGCGCAACGGCGCCACCGGCGGCACCGAGGCCGTGCTGGTCGTCCCGCTCGCGCGCGGCACCACCGACCGCCTCACCACCTGACGCCCCCGCCGCGTCTCGCCCCCGCGCGTCTCGCGCCCGCCTCGTCTCGCGCCCGCCTCGTCTTGCGCCCGCCTCGCCTCGCGCCCGCCTCGCCTCGCGCCTGCGCGCAAGGTCCGCACTAGTTCTCGGAAAGAGTGGCCTCCTGGCGCGTCGAGGGCACTCTTTCGGGGAAGTTGTGAGGATCTTGGCGAGGGCGAGGGCGAGGGCGAGGGCGAGGGCGAGGGCGAGGGCGAGGGCGAGGGCGAGGGCGAGGGCGAGGGCGAGGGCGAGGGCGAGGGCGAGGGCGAGG